>DATFWC010000140.1:0-2742 GCA_035259885.1 Xanthobacteraceae bacterium | reverse complement strand
GCACATCGACGGCGTGCTGCACGAGTTCTCCTCGATCTCCGGCGTGCGCGAGGACGTGACCGACATCGTCCTCAACATCAAGGACATCGCCATCAAGATGCAGGGCGACGGCCCCAAGCGCATGGTGGTGAAGAAGCAGGGCCCCGGCCAGGTCACCGCCGGCGACATCCAGACGGTCGGCGACATCGTCATTCTCAATCCCGACCTCACCCTGTGCACGCTCGACGAGGGCGCCGAGATCCGCATGGAGTTCACCGTGAACACCGGCAAGGGCTACGTGCCGGCCGAGCGCAACCGGCCGGAGGACGCGCCCATCGGCCTCATCCCGGTGGACAGCCTGTACTCGCCGGTGCGCAAGGTGTCCTACAAGGTCGAGAACACCCGCGAGGGCCAGATCCTCGACTACGACAAGCTCACCATGTCGATCGAGACCAACGGCGCGGTCAGCCCCGAGGACGCGCTCGCCTACGCGGCGCGCATCCTGCAGGACCAGCTCAACGTGTTCGTCAATTTCGAGGAGCCCAAGAAGGAGGTCGCCGCCGAGGCGATCCCGGACCTCGCGTTCAACCCGGCCTTCCTCAAGAAGGTCGACGAGCTCGAGCTGTCGGTGCGCTCCGCCAACTGTCTCAAGAACGACAACATCGTCTATATCGGCGACCTGGTGCAGAAGACCGAAGCCGAGATGCTGCGCACCCCGAACTTCGGCCGGAAGTCGCTCAACGAGATCAAGGAAGTGCTGGCGCAGATGGGCCTGCACCTGGGCATGGAAGTGCCCGGCTGGCCGCCCGATAATATCGACGAGCTGGCCAAGCGCTTCGAGGACCATTACTGAGGCGCCGTCGTTCCGGCCAGGCGAAGCGCGAGCCGGAACCCATGACCACTGGCACGGGCGGTGGTCATAGATTTCCGGAACTCGCGGTGAAGCGCTCGGCCGGAATGACGGATGGAGAAAACGGAGAACGCGATGCGCCACGGCAACGCCTACCGCAAGCTCAACCGCACGGCGGAGCATCGCCGCGCCATGTTCGGCAACATGGCGGCCGCGCTCATCAAGCATGAGCAGATCGTGACGACGCTGCCCAAGGCCAAGGACCTGCGCCCGATCGTGGAGAAACTGGTCACGCTGGGCAAGCGCGGCGATCTGCACGCGCGGCGCCAGGCCATCGCCGAGATCCGCGACGTCGCCATGGTGAAAAAGCTCTTCGACGTCATCGGTCCGCGCTACAAGGAGCGCAACGGCGGCTACACGCGCGTGCTCAAGGCCGGGTTCCGCTACGGCGACTCGGCGCCGGTCGCGGTGATCGAATTCGTCGACCGCGACGTCGACGCCAGGGGCAAGGATTCCGGCCCGGCGCACGAGAAGAAGGCGGAGGGAGCGCCGGCTGCGGCGTGATGGCTGCATGGGTTCGTGGAAAAGGGCGCCGCATGGCGCCCTTTTTGTTTGGCTCAGCCATAAGCGCAAGCTAAAGGTGATCGGCTGTTCATGGGGGTTCAGCTTGGGGGTGGGATGATGCGACTGGCAATGATTGTCTCGGCGGGCGTGTTGGCCGGCATCGCTACGGCGTCGGCGCAAACGCCGCTCGAGCGCGGAAAATACCTGATGAACAGCATCGTGGCCTGCGGCAACTGCCACACGCCGCAGACGCCGCAGGGGCCGGTCCCCGGCAAGGAGCTGGCCGGCGGCACCAGGTTCGAGGAGGGGTTTGGCGTCGCCTACGCGCCGAACATCACGCCCGACCCGGAGACTGGCATCGGCAAGTGGAGCGATGGCGACATCATCAAGGCGATCCGCGAAGGCAAGCGGCCGGACGGCACGACCATCGGCCCGCCCATGCCGATCGTGCTTTACCGCGGCATGTCGGATGCGGACGTGCAGGCGGTCGTCGCCTACATGCGCGCGACGCCGCCGGTCGTGAACAAGGTCGCGAAGTCGGACTACAAGATTCCGCTGCCGCCCGCCTACGGGCCGCCCATCACCGGGGTGTCGGCGCCGCCATCCACCGACAAGGTGGCGTATGGCGCCTACCTGGCCGGGCCGCTCGGCCACTGCATTGAGTGCCATTCCGCACCGGGCGCCAACGGCGCACCCGACTTCGCCAACGCGCTCGGCGCCGGCGGCATGCATTTCCACGGGCCGTGGGGCGTCGCCATCGCGCGCAACATCACGCCGACCAATCTCAAGGACTGGAGCGACGGCGACATCAAGAAGGCGATCACCACGGGCGTGCGCCCCGACGGCGAACGGCTGAAGCCGCCGATGGCTTATGGCTACTACAAGAACATCGCGGCGGACGATCTCGACGCCATGGTCGCCTACCTGCGCGGCCTCAAGCCGAACTGAGAGTCATCGCCGTTCACGGGTCGCGCGGCGGATCGTAGACGACGCGATCCGGCAGGCGCGCGCGCGCCAGCAGCTCGTCGACCGCGCGCTGGCTGCCGGGATAGGATTCGTAGACGACGCGGGATTTGAAATAGTCGCCGTAATTGTGCGGGTGCCACATCCAGAAGGGACTTTTCTTCCCGGCGCTCTGCTTGACGGCGACATCTACGAATTTTTTCGTGTAGGGCGTCTGCGGCACGTACACGTGGCGATCGTCGAGATCCCGTTCCCGGTAGAACTGCTTCGACATGTCGCTGGCCGCGCACAGCAGGTCTGGTGAGATGGCCCATTGCGGGACTTCGGGATAGCGCCTGCGGAAGTCGGCGCGGATGAGGTCGATGTTGTCGACCAGATATCTGTGC
>DATFWC010000139.1:0-4411 GCA_035259885.1 Xanthobacteraceae bacterium | reverse complement strand
TAAGGTCGCGGTTCATCAAGCCACGCGCGAAAGCCACTTCTGGACGGCCTTGTCCGCTGACGCTGCCACCAACTCACTCGATTGTGCACCAGCACCTTGCCCCGAGGCACGATTGAGGGAATGCGCAAAACGTATTCAATCCCAGCCATGCTTTCGAGATTCTGCACAGCCCGAATCCTTACGTCGCAGCCATGGCGCTTTCTTAACTGCTGCACCGCTCAGAGGATCATTCAACGAACTGCGCCACTAGCCAGCCCAGCACAGCAATGCACACGACCAATGCTACAAGGCCGCCCGATCACTCCTGACGACGATAAAGCTCAATCGCCGGGACTTCGATGCGGCGCCCGGCCGCTGGCCGATTTGTCGCAGCGCATGGCCCGTCAAGCGGCCCGTCGATTCGCGGATTAGCCTGATTATCGCGGCCATCGCCGTTGCGGCAGGGTTCGGCGATCTGTCCTGCTTTCACCGGGTCTTCCGCCGGCGTTTCGGCGCAACGCCTTCCGATGTACGCGCTGACCTCGTCGGCCTCAGCTCAACAGGAGCGCGTTCATATCAAGCCAACTCGTGACGGGGCCGTCAGGCGTCGTCTTGCGTGGCACGCATCATTCCACGGGCCGGTGCGGCGACAAACAAAACACAAGTCGAGTCACTCATTTGCATGGCCAAGAGGCGCTCATGGCTTCGACCGCCACGGCTGGAAGCGGCAGCGAGAGACGGTCCGGGTGTGACTGCATATAGCGGACGACCGTGAACATCGCCATTTTGTTGTCAGCCTCTGGCGGCGGGCAGAACAGCTTGGCCTGCGGTCCAGCAAAAAAAATTCCGGAGATGTATCCCGTGCAAATGCCAGACCAATGCTTAGACCAGTCCGAATTAGGGAACACGGAATAACCAGACATGTATTGCAGCCCGATCTGGCATTCGCGCAGCAGCGTGCTTGCCACCTGCGCATGGGCCGGTCGGCTCACCGCCATGAGTGCGAGCGCCAGGCCGTAGAGCAAGCATCGGCGGTTCATCATCACGTCCCCCAATTTCCTCCGGCCCGGCAGGACAGGGACCGGGATCATGATGACAGGACCGGCACGGCAAGATGGTGCCCGGTCGCGGCCTGAAACGCCCGGCCGAGCGCGATCAACCGTTCGTCGCGGAACGGGCGCCCGACGAGCTGGAGACCGATGGGCATCCCGCCTTGCGACCGGCCGGCCGGGACCACCAGGCTCGGCACGCCGAGATAGTTGACCGGCCGCATGAAGCGGGTGATCGCCACGATGGTCGCTTCGGCATTCGGTCCGCCGCCCACGTCCGTCTCGGCGATGGTCGGTGCGGCCGCCCGCGATGCCGGCGCAATGATCACATCGACGTCGCCGATCGCCTCCAGGTGGGCGGCGAGCGCCGGGCCGCGCCAGCGCAAGGCTTCCAGATATTCGACCGCGCTGTAGGCCAGCCCGTTCTCGAGGCGCGCCCGCACCTGCATGCCATAATCGTCGGCACGCTCGCGCAGCCACGGCGCGTGCGCCGCCGTCGCCTCGACGGCGAGCACGATGAGTGCGGCCGCCGCGACGGCCGTCTGGTCCGGCAAGTCGACCTTGACGATGTGTGCACCGAGACTGCGCATTGTCGTCAGCGCCGCATCGAGTGCGTTGGCGACATCCGCCTCCAGATCGTCGACATAGAAGCCTGTCGGCACGCCGATTTTCAGCGCGCCGGGCGAGCCGCCCGCCACATCGCCGTTCCACGCCGGCGCGCCGGTGGTCGTCGGATCGAGCGGATCCGGGCCGGCGATGGCCTGCATGACCAGCGCGCAATCGTCGGCGCTGCGCGCCAGCGGCCCGACCGTGTCGAGGGTAAAGGACAACGGCATGGCGTTCGCGCGGCTGACGCGTCCATACGTCGGCTTGAACCCGGTGACGCCGCAGAAATGCGCCGGCAGGCGAATCGAGCCCCCGGTGTCGGAGCCGAGCGCCGCCGGCACCAGCCGCGCCGCCACCGCGGCGCCCGAACCGGACGACGAGCCGCCCGTGATGCGCTCGCTGTCCCACGGGTTGCGCGCGTGACCGAGGTACGGGTTGTGCCCGGTCGGCCCATACGCAAACTCGGCCATGTGGAGCGCGCCCAGGCGAAACGAGCCGGCCGCCTCCAGGCGCGCGACCGCAGTGGACGTGGCCGGCGCGATCCAGCCTTCGCGCACCTTCGATCCGCAGCCTGCCGGCTTGCCGGCGCTGTAATACATGTCCTTGTGCGCCAGCGGGATGCCGTGCAGCGGCCCCTTGATGTCGCCGCGGGCAAGCGCCGCATCGCACGCGCGCGCGACTTCGAGCGCGCTGTCGGCCTCGATGCGGACGAAGGCATTGATCTTCGGCTGCCACGCCTTAATCCGTTCGAGCAACGCGGCTGTCAGCTCGACCGACGACAGCTTGCGGTCGCGGATCGCCGCTGCGGCCTCGCCCAGCGTCAGCATGGCGGGATCGGTCGTCGCCGATACAGCGCGCTCGTTCACGGCTCGATCTCCCGGCGCTGCACCACGACGAATGTCGATGGCTCGGTTTCGAGCGCAAGAGCGAGCTTTTCGGCTGCGAACCGCGTCACGGTCGGGGCGACAGCCCGCGCGATGCGGGCGGGCGCGTCCGCGCGCAAGGGAACACGCGCGGCTTCGGCCATCGTGCGGATGCGGTCGGGATCGACGTCAGGCATCGTGCACTCCCCGGATTGGCGACGATCACGTCGCGTGTCCCGAGGCTGGGTCGACCTATGGCACGCGGCCGCGTGGCGTTCGCTACCCGGTCGGGCCCAGCTTCTTGTCATTTGGTGGGCGATTTTGGCCACCCTACCCGCCCATATCCATGTCCGCAAAATTTTTCCTCCGGACCGGATACCGATTTTCGGAAAAGGTTCATGCGTGAGGCACGCGGCCGGGCGGGTCCGGACGCGCCGGTGTGGACAGCGGCTTGGAGCCTGCCCTTACATTCCTACGAGGTCCCGTGGGCATGATCCGACGCCGGCCGCCCTTGAGCCAGGATCACCCGATCAGGTACGCGGGATGGGATCCCCTCGCTAGGCTGCTATGTGCCAGCAAGGGACATTCCATGGGCTTGCGCACATGTGTATCTTCGCGGCGTCCTGATACGGAGGAAAACAATGAATCGGACACTGAGCACTCTGGCGGCCAGCGCCTGCGCATTGGCCGCTCTCGCGGCGCCCGGGCGGGCGGCGACGGACATGTCACTCACGCGCTTCGAATGCGGCACGCCCCAGGCGCCCGTCGCCGTCAACCAGCGCTTTTCGGATACCTACGCCTATGGCGATAAGAAAATTCAGTTCGTCTTCAGTTGCTATCTCATCAAGCACGGAGACGAATATATACTGTGGGACACCGGCCACGCCATGACGGCGCCCAATGTCGCGCCGAAGGTGAGCCTGGTTGACCTGCTGGCGAAGATCGACGTCAAGCCCGAGCAGATCAAATATGTCGGCATCAGCCACTATCACGCAGATCATACCGGGCAAGTGGCTTCGTTTCCGAAGGCGACGGTGCTGATCGGCAAAGGCGACTGGGACGCGATCTCGGCCCCGAAGCCGGGCACCGGTGTGAACTTCAAGCCGTTCGAGAGTTGGATCAAGGGCGATAGCAAGGTCGAAGCCCTCACGCTCGACAAGGACGTGTTCGAAGATGGCAGCGTGATCGTGCTCCGGACGCCCGGGCACACGCCGGGCCATTCAAGCCTGCTGGTGAAGCTACCTGAGACAGGCCCCGTGATCCTCGTCGGCGATGCAGTCCACTTCCGCGAGAACTACGACTCGGACGGCGTCCCCGCGTTCAACTACGACCGCGCGCAGACTGTGGCGTCGATCGAGCGCATCAAGCAGGTCGCGGCGAATTTGAAGGCGAAGGTCATCATCCAGCACGATGAACGCGACGTCGAAAAATTACCGGCGTTCCCCGCATCGGCGAAGTAACGGCGCGTGGCCCGCGCCTCGTCGACATGACGATTGCCGAGTGATGTCGCCACCGCTTGCGGTCGCGTCCGAGCCGTGCCGGACGCGACCACCTCGATGTAGGGAACGAGCCAGTTCGTGACTTGCGGGGACTTGTCGCGGTTTCCCCACGCTTGCGCCGTTCTGCGTCACGGATGTCAGCCGGCCTCGGGAACCGCTGCGCGCATCACCAATACCGATGGCGCCGAACGTAGTACCGCCGGTGCGGAACCACCATGGCACGCCATGCCGGGCGAAAGCCGAAATACCAGCGGCCGTAGCCACCGCCACGGACGTTGCCGGAGCCGATATCGGGATCGTAGGACTGCGCGAAGCTCCCCGTCGTCGTGGCGAGTGAGAGCACCGCACCGAGCATGGCCATTCTGACCAATCTGCCAGGACTGATCGCACGTTCGATGCCAAGGGTGCTCAAGAT
>DATFWC010000138.1:0-4351 GCA_035259885.1 Xanthobacteraceae bacterium | reverse complement strand
ATCCCGGACGGCTTGCGTCAGCAAGCCGATCCGGGACCCAAGTACCCCGGCATCAGAAAATAGGCACGGCAGGGATACATGGATCCCGGCTCTCGCGCTGCGCGCTCGGCCGGGATGACAGCCGAGCAGCATCCGTTAGTTCGTCTTGCCGTAGGCGGCGCGCACCTTCTGCAGCACCTCCGGCGACAGGTCGCTCACCTCGGCAACGAGCTTCTGCAGCTCTTCGCCTTTCATCGGGTTGACGGTGAGCGTCGTCTTCTCGGCGTCGGCCAGGAATTCCGGGTCCGTCATGGTGGCGTCGAAGGCGCGGCGCAGCGCCTCGACGCGGTCGGGCGGAGTGCCGGGCGTGGTGAAGAACGCGGTGCCAACTTCGGTGGCGTTCATCACGGCGCGCAGCACCGCGCGCTCCTCGTCGTTGCGGGCAAGCTCGACCACGGTCGGAACGTCGGGCAGTTCGGGGTGCCGGTTGAGCCCGAACTGCACCAGGATCGTGATGCTCCTGCTCGGCAGCCAGTCGGGATGCGCGACTTTTACCGCGGTCCACGATGTCGAGTGGCCCTCGACCTCGCCGCGCTCGACTGCGAGCTGCGCGTCGTTCGATCCGCGATAGCCCATGATCAGCTTGAATCTGGTTCCCAGCACGTTGTTCATCACGGTGGGAAAGATCGAGACCGTCGAGCCGGCCCCGGTGCCCGACAGCGTGGATTCGATCCGCTGCGCGTCGGCGACCGTCTTCACCGGCGACGTCTTCCACATGAACACGATGTTGATCAGCGAGTCGATGCGCCCGATCCAGTTGAACTCGGCCGTCTTGAAGCGCACGCCCGGGCTGCCGAGCTTCTCGTCAAGCGGCGCAGTCGGCGCGCCGATGCCGACCACGGTCCCGTCCTTGGGGGCCGCGTTGTAGATCTGGCCCAGCGCCAGAAAACTGCCGGCGCCCGGCTGGTTCTTCGGCACGATGGTGGGGTTGCCCGGGACATGCTTCCCGAAGTGGCGCGCCAGCAGCCGCGCATAGGTGTCGTTGCTGCCGGCGGGCGGATAGCCGATCACCAGGTCGATCGCCTTGCCGCTGTAGAACTGCTCCGGCGTCTGCGCCGCCGCGCCGGCATGTGCGCCGATGACGGCCAACAAAGTAGCCACGACCACGCCCGTAACCCGCAACACCTGCATGCGCCTCTTTTCCCTCTGGTTGGCGGCGCAAGCGTAATGGCAGGCGCCGGGGCTGCAAAGCCGACATGCGGCCGCAACCGCAACGAGAACCGGCAACCGCGCGCTCGCCCCTCGGCGGCGGCCGTGGTAATGGGTCGACATGCTTGACCAGCCCGCACGAGTCGGCGCGGCCGGATCGGCCTCCGCCGGCCCGGCGCTCGACTTCCAAAAGCACTTGGCAACGCTCGAGGCCGAGGGCCTGCTCGTGCGCGTCGAGCGGCCGATCGACAAGGATTCAGAGTTGCATCCTCTGGTGCGCTGGCAGTTCCAGGGCGGGCTCGCGGAGGAGCAGCGGCGCGCCTTCCTGTTCACCAACGTGGTCGACGCCGCCGGCACGCGCTACGACATTCCGGTCGCGGTTGGCGCGCTCGCGGCCTCGCCGCGCATCTATGCGCTCGGCATGGGCCGGCCGCCCGAGGAGATCGGCGAGGCCTGGCTGCAGGCGGTCCAGCATCCGATTGCGCCCGTCGCCGTCACGGCGCCGCCGTGCCAGCAGGTCGTCATCACCGGCGACGCGCTGCGCGACGGCGGCCTGAAACGCCTGCCGGTGCCGATCTCCACGCCCGGGTTTGACGCCGCGCCGTACCTCACGGCCACGCTGTGCATCACCAGGGATCCCGAGAGTGGCATCCAGAACATGGGCACCTACCGGGCCGCGCTGAAGGCGGTCGATCGGCTCGGCGTGCGCATGGCCTCGCGCATCGGCGGCGCCGGCGGCTACCTGCATTGGCAGAAGTACCGCAAGCTGAAAAACCCGATGCCGTGCGCCATCGTGATCGGCTGCGCGCCGGTCGTCATGTTCACGGGTCCGCAAAAGCTGGCCATCGACCAGGACGAGATGGCGGTGGCCGGCGGGCTCGCCGGCGCGCCCATCCGCGTTGCCCGGGCGGTCACGGTCGACCTCGCCGTGCCGGCCGACGCCGAGATCGTGGTTGAGGGACTGGTCGATCCCGAGCTGCTCGAGCCCGAAGGCCCGTTCGGCGAGAGCCATGGCCATGTGGCGCTCGAAGATTTCAACATGTCCATGCAGGTGACGGCCATCACCATGAAGCGGTCACCGGTGTTCGTCTCGATCGTCAGCCAGGTGACGCCGAGCGAGTCGAGCGTGATCAAGAAGGTGGCCTACGAGCCGATGTTCCTGACCCACCTGCGCGACCACCTGTCGGTCAAGGGCGTCCGCGCCGTGAGCCTGCACGAGCCGTTGAGCAACGTGCGGCCGGTGATTTTCCTCACGTTTGCGCACGGCACGCCGCGCACGGAAGTGTGGCGCGCGCTGCATGGGGCGTCGACGCTGCGCGCCGACTGCGGAAAGATCTGCATCGCGGTGAGCGAGGACATCGATCCGACCAACCCCGATGCGGTGCTATGGTCGCTCGCCTACCGCGCCAATCCGGCCGAAGACGTGCACATCGCGCCGCATCGCTCCAGCGGCCACGGGCCGAAGTCGGGCCGGCGCTTAAGCGACGCCACCATGCTGGTCGATGCCACGCTCAAGCAGACGTTCCCGCCGCTGGCGCTGCCGGCGCGCCAATTCATGGAGCGCGCGCGCGCGATCTGGGACGAGCTGGGGCTCCCGGCGCTGTCGCCGCAGCCGCCCTGGCATGGCTATTCGCTCGGCGACTGGGATGCGGCGTGGGACGAGTACGCCAGCCGTGCCGTCGCCGGCCGGTGGGAGATCAGCGGCACGGAAACTTTTGCGCGCCGCCGCGGCGGGCTCACGCCCGAGACGCCGGTGCGCGAGGTCGAGAAGAAACGCTCTCAGGAATCGTAGCCCGGGTGAGCGAAGCGAAACCCGGGAGCAGCCGACCCGCATGTCGCTTCGCTCATGCGGGTCTACGGAATCAGCGTTGCAGCCCGGATGAAGCGAGGCGAAATCCGCGAGCGGACTCACCGATGACTGCATCAAGGGATAGGTCGTTCCCGCATTCCGCTTCGCTCCATGCGGGCTACTGTCCCTTCTTCAAGAACGCCTGCAGCGCATCGACCTCGCGCTTGTCGCCGTCGTAGTCGGCGGCGATGCGCTCGTAGAATTTCGCGTAGGCGAGGTACGCCTGCCGCGCCGCCGGATCGTCGGCGACGAAGTCGGCGATCTCCTCCATCTCGGCGACCCAGCGATAGGCCTTGGAATACATCGCGGGCATCTGGCGCGTGAGCCAGCCGAGCAGCGCCGGTTGGCTTTCGGCAAGCTCGCGGTGCAGCGTCTCGGCCGTGCCTTCACGCGCGGCCGCCAGCATCATGGCGGCGGCGAGCGCGGTGAAACCCTTGGTGATGCCGGCGTAGGACATCTTCACGGCGGAGGCCGCGCCCACCGGCCCGTCGAGCACGCGCACCTTCAGGCCGTACTGGTCGAGCGCGGCGAAGCGGCCGGCCGCCTCGCCCGAGGCGTAGAACACCGGCCCGCTGTAGCCGGCTTTGGGCGGCCCGCCGATGATGCCGGCGTCGACGAACGGGCATCCGGTGGCGGTGACGATGCTGGCGATCTCCACCACGGTCTTCGGATTGACCGCGTTGCAGTCGACGTAGATCGGCTTCTGCCGGTTGGCCTGGAGCCGCGGCAGGAGCTTTTCCGCCAGCGGGATGGCGGCGGCCGGCGGCACGATCGACATCACGATGTCGGCGGTCACGGCCTCGGCGTCGCTCACCGGCTGCATGCCACAGGCGCGGGCCCGCGCCGCCGTCTCTTCGCTGCGGCCATCCAGCACGGTGGTGACCGTCACGCCGTGCTCGACCAGCCGCCTGCCGACGGCGCTTCCCATCATTCCCGGTGCGATGACTGCCACTACAGGGCTCATGACGATGTCCTCGAAATCGTGGTCGTGATGCTACTTATAGCGTCCTGCGGGCTAGGGCGCGCGGGCCGGCGAGGCGCCACCGGCGGAAACCTGCCGCGGCGCGTATTTACCTGTAACTGCATGTATTTTCGCCGCGCCGTGGGCACCGCGATGGGTCTCTGCGTCGGTCCGGAACACATTTTCGTGGGAGCGAAAGGTGCGCGCGCTGCCGCGGATGTTCATATTTCCTCAATCTTGTCTTGAATATGCCGTTGTGGCGGACGATTCCCGCGCAAGCTTCACGGCACCATTCCAGGGGACCTTAATGCCACGTCCGATCTTCGCTTTCGCCGCCCTGTTGATCGGCAGCG
>DATFWC010000137.1:0-18778 GCA_035259885.1 Xanthobacteraceae bacterium | reverse complement strand
GTGGTGCTGTGGGACGACACGGTCAGGCTCGGCATCGAGCTGCGCAAGAAGATCCGCGCGGTGCGCCGTGAATTCGAGGAGAAGGAAGCGCGGCCGGAGAACCGCTGGTTCTTCGAGCCCTTCGTCCCCGACCGCGTGCGGATCCCCGACGTCTCGCGCGCGGGCGGCGTGCACGAGGTCGCCTGGGAGACGATCGGCACCGACGAGCTTGCCAGCAATCCGGCGCACTGGCAGCTCGCGCCGGGCGCGGCCTGGCACGGTTTTCCGCGCATGGAGCCGGGCTTTGCCATGACCGATCCCAACAAGCTGACGCTGCTGACGCCGGGCTTCGATCGCGCCGCCGGCGGCTATGCCGAGCACGGCATCCCGGCCCCGGTTGTCGCCCAGTATCTGCGCGAAAACCGCATCGTCGCCGAGAAGAACGACCTCAACTCGCTGCTGTTCCTGCTCACGCCGGGCGTCGAGGCCAGCAAGGCCGGCACCCTTATCAGCGGCCTGCTCGCGTTCAAGAAACTCCATGATGACAATGCGCTGCTCGAGGAGGCGATCCCTGAATTCTACCGGCGGCGGCCGGCACGCTATGCGGGCATGCGGCTGAGGGACCTGTGCGCCGACATGCACCGCTTTTTCCGCGCCGCCGATGTGAGCGCCCTGCAGGCGCGGCAATTCTCGGCCGAGCACCTGCCGGAGATCGCGCTCTCGCCCCGCGATGCGACGCGACGCCTCGTGCGCAACGACGTCGAATATCTGCCGATCGACGCGATCGCGGGCCGCATCGCCGCGGTGCCTTTCGTGGTCTATCCGCCCGGCATCGCCACGATCGTGCCCGGCGAGCGGCTGACCGAACGCGCGCAGCCGATGATCGATTACCTTAAGATGTTCGAGGCGAGCTTCAACGCCTTCCCGGGGTTCGAGGTGGAGATCCAGGGCGTGTACCGGGAGACGGATGCGTCCGGCCGCGTCCGGCTGCATACTTACGTGGTCGCCGAATGATCCCGGGTGGACGAGAGATGCGAGAGGACGAGGTGCCCGAGCACGAGACGCGGGCGGAGCCTGCGCAGCGCGAGCACGCGGTGATCGTCCGGCCATCGCGCGATACCGATGTCGAGGCGATGCTCGCGATCTACCGCTACCATATCCGCCGCGGCATCGAGGAGGACGTCGACGACAGCGGCATGCCTCAGCCGGACGATCTGCGCGACCGGCGCAAGAACCTGCGCGACCGCCGGTTCCCGCACCTGGTGGCCACGCGGCGCGGCGAGGTCCTGGGCTATGCCTATGTGGTGCTGTTCCGCAAGCGGCCGGCATATCGGCACACGGTCAAGCACTCGATCTACGTGCATCCCGCGCATCTCGGCCACGGCGTCGGCCGGTTGCTGATGGCCGAATTGATCGATGCCTGCGCGGCGGCCGGCTTCCGGCAGATGATCGGCTATATCGATGCCGACAACGCCGCCTCGCTGGCGCTGCACGAAAAGTTCGGCTTCTCCCGCGTCGGCCACCTGCCCGGCGTCGCCTACCGGCACGGCCACTGGGCCGACAGCGTCATGGTGCAGCGCTCGCTCGGGCTCGGCGCGACGGCGCCGCCGCCGTCGGCGTCACGGTCGGGGCAGTGAGCGCGGGAGTGGAAGGAAGTGGAAAATACCTCTAAATCAAAGACACCTGGTTGACGGCAAGGCTTAACTGGCACGTCGCCAAGTCATCACGCTCTGAAAAAAAAGTGAAGAATATGTGCTGCAGCGTGTCGGCTGTCGCGATTCCCGCTCGTCTTAAGGGCATAGCAGGGGGATTCCCGGGATCGCGGAACCCCGGAGCCAGAAGGAGAAAACGATGCGTTTCATGGTGATCGTCAAGGCCAGCAAGGACTCCGAGGCCGGCAAAATGCCTTCCGAGGAAATGCTCGGGGCGATGGCGAAGTTCAATGAGGAACTGGTGAAAGCCGGCGTCATGGTCGACGGCGCCGGTCTCCAGTCGAGCGCCAAGGGCGCTCGCATCAGGTTCTCCGGAAAGACTGATCGAACGGTGGTGCGCGGCCCGTTCCCCGAGACCAACCAGCTCGTGGCCGGCTACTGGATCATCAACGTCAAATCGCTCGACGAGGCGATCGACTGGATGAAGCGCTGCCCGAATCCGCACGAGGGGGAGGGCGAGATCGAGATTCGTCAGTTCTTTGAGTTGGAAGACTTCGGCGCGAGCCCCGCGGTCGAACACCACAAGGCGATCGGCGAGCAGCTCGCGAAGCAAAAATAGTCGCCGTCGTTGCGAGGCGTGAGCGACGACCGGCCATCTCACGCGCTTGGTCGGGTACAAAGAGTTTGCGCCGGCAGACGCGCTTGCGCACCTGATCGCATGACGTGCGGACCTGACGTGATGCGGCTTGATGCGCAATCGTCGACCGAAACCGCCAGCAACAGCGGTCGCCTGACACGTGAAGCCGCCCGCGGGGATCACGCGGACGGCTTTAAAACGACGCCGACGAAAGAACCTTTGCGACACGCCGGGCGCGCCGCAAGAGCCGTAGCATGGCATGGCACGCAGCCGGGGTTCGTCTTATCTGAGGGGACGACCAGGGGGCGCAGAGCCCCGGCATGGAGGCTCACATGGCCCAGAACGGCATACACCACGTCACCGCGATTTCCGGTGCTGCCCGCCGCAATCTTGATTTCTACAGGCGCACGCTCGGCCTGCGTCTCGTCAAGAAGACTGTCAACTTCGACGACCCGGGCACCTACCACTTCTATTACGGCGACGAGACCGGCCAGCCCGGTACGATCCTAACGTTCTTCCCCTGGGAGCACGTCGCCCCCGGCCGTCTCGGCATCGGCGAGACGCAGGAGATTGTCTTCCGCGTGCCGGAAGGCTCGATCGGCTACTGGGCGCAGCGACTGATCGAAAAGGCGGTGTCCCAGGAGACCCCGCTGCGGCGATTCGGCGAGACGGTGCTGTCCTTCAAGGATCCCGACGGCATGAGACTGGCGCTGGTGGGAGTGCCCGGGATCGAGAGCGAGCCGGCATGGAGCAGCGGCGAGGTGCCGTTGGAACATGCCATCCGCGGCTTCCACAGCGTCAGCCTTCTTCTTCGTGATGCCGCTCCCACTGGTGCGATCCTCACCGACGTGTTCGGCTTCTCGGAGGTTGGGCGCGAAAGTTCCACGGTCCGCTTCAAGACGGACGGGAGCGGGTTCGGCAGCATCGTGGACATTCGCGCCGCCGGCGATTTCCTGCCCGGCAGGCAGGGTGGTGGCTCGGTTCACCACATCGCGTTCCGCGCGGCCGACGATGAGGCGGAGTTCGCAATGAGGCGCAAGCTTGCCGAGAACCACGGCATCCACACGACCGACCAGAAGGATCGCAATTACTTTCGGTCACTCTACTTCCGGGAGCCCGGCGGTGTCCTGTTCGAGATCGCGACTGACGTCCCGGGGTTCGCTATCGACGAGCCGGTCGCCTCGCTCGGTCAGTCGCTGAAGCTGCCGCCTCAGTACGAGCCGAGGCGCAAGGATATCGAAGCCGTGCTGCCCGAGGTCGCCTGATCCAGCACGACCGGTCTCGTCCCGCACAAGCGGGACGAGACCCTTCTGTCCTCGCCACTATCTTCGTCCGACGTCTGCGCGGGCGCCGCGCACCTCCATGGCGGCGGCGCGTACCGCCTTCACGATGTTCTGGTATCCGGTGCAGCGGCACAGGTTCGACGCGAGCACGTCGAGCAGTTCCTCGTCGTCGATATCGGGGTTACGCTCGAGGGCGTTTGCGGCCAGCATCAGGAAGCCGGGCGTGCAGAAGCCACACTGCAACCCGTGATGCTCCATGAATGCGCGCTGGAGAGGGTGGAGCTTGTCGCCATCCGCCAGCCCTTCAACCGTCCGAATGCGCCGTCCGGCGGCTTGCACGGCGAACATCAGGCAGGAGCGGACGGCCTCATCATCGACAATGACGGTGCAGGCACCGCAGATGCCGTGCTCGCAGCCGATATGCGTGCCGGTCTGGCCGCAATCTTCGCGGATCGCGTCGACCAGCGTCTTGCGCGGCTCGACCAGGATCGCATAGTCGCGGCCGTTGACGGTGAGCCTGACCTCCACTTTGTCGCTCATGTCGAACCTCAACGGTTGCGCGGCAGCACGTGGGCCCACTTGCTGCGAATGCGCGCATCGAGCTTGTCGCTCGAACGGGCCACCATCGGAAAGCTGTCGCGCCGATGCCACGGCCGACACGCGTCGATCACAACCCGGGCGTTGCGCGGATCGTCGGCGCTGTAGGCCATGGGATCGAGAGCGGTGCTCCAGCAGCCGCGCAGAACCTCCAGGCCTTCGCGCGGCTCGAACCGCGTGCACATGGCCCACACCACCTGGTTCATGTCGGCCGGGTCGATATCGTCGTCAACGACCACGACAAAGCGGTTGGCGTAGGCGCCGGCATGGCATTGCGAGGCGATCAGGCCCGCCTGCTTGGCGTGTCCACCGTACATCTGCTTGATGGCGACGGTGAGCCAAAGGCGGCTGCCGCCGGCCTCATGTGACCACACGCCTTTGACCTCCGGAACGCCGGCCGCTTCCAGCTGATTCCACACCGCACCGCTGCGGTACGTGCCGCGATAGAACGTGTCGTCATTGGGAGGCATTGCGGGAATTGCACCGAGCAGGATCGGCTGGTCGCGATGCATGAATGTTTCCACGCGGATCGCCGGCTCCTGCTTCAGCCCGCCGGCGTAATACCCGGTCCACTCGCCGAGCGGGCCCTCGTCGATCAGATCGCCCGGATGGACGAAACCCTCGAAAGCGATTTCGGCATGGGCTGGGATCGGCAAGCCGGTGCTCGGGCCGGGGATGATCTCCACCGGTTCCCCGATCAATCCGCCGGCCGCATCATATTCGTTCTTGCCGTAGGGAATTTCGATCCCCGCCACCATGAACAGCGCCGGGTGCATGCCGGCCACGACCGCGACAGGACAGGGCTCCCCGCGCTCGTGATAGCGCCGCATGATCAAGTTGCCGTGCTTGCCCTTCGACGTCATGATCGACGCCACAGCGCGGTCATGACACTGGATGCGATAGGCCCCGTAATTGATCCATCCGGTCTCGGGGTCCTTCATGATGACCATGCAGCCGGTGCCGATATAGTAGCCGCCGTCGTGCTCGTGCCATCGTGGCGTCGGAATGGTGAGAAGATCGACGTCTTGGCCGCTGTTGACATTCTGTAGGAGTGGCCCCGATTGGACCTGGCGGGGAGGGATGGCCTTCGCCTGCTTCATGTAGTTGCGCCAGAACTGCACCAGATCAATTTCGCTGGCGTTGGCGTCGAGCCCGAGTGTCAGATTGATGCGCGGAACCGATGTGAGGATGTTCGCGAGCACGCGATAGCCACTCGGATAACCGGGAATGTCGTCGAACAGGACCGCCGGGCTCTTCGGCGTACGCTGGTAGATGTCGACGATCCCGCCAATCTCTTCCTCGCGTTCCGCGCCGCGGATCTCCGTCACCTGACCGGCAGCCTGTAGCGCGGCAAGCCATTCACGCAGATCCTGCCTGGGGGCCACCGCTTCGTGTGTTCCGGCTTTTCCCCGGCCTTGCGACTCGATCGTGTTATGCATGTGCCTCTCCGGTTGTGCGCCGGCACAGCGTCGGGCTGGTCTCGCGTCGGCTGTCGAGGATCTGCTTCAGCCGCTGTGGAGTGACCGGGAGCTCCGTGATCGCCCCCGGAATGCCGATGGCGTCCTCGATCGCCGAAGCAATGGCGGCACCGACCGCGGTAATCCCGCTCTCGCCCGCTCCCTTGATGCCGAGCGGGTTCAACGGGCTTGGCGCTTCCTCAGTCAGGAGCACGTCGACGTCAGGCGCCTGCTGCAAGCCCGGCAGCAGATAGTCCGCAAACGTGACACAGAGTGGCTCGCCGCGGTCGTTGTAGAGGAACTCTTCCATCAGGGCGCCGCCCACGCCCTGCGCGAACCCGCCAAGGATCTGGCCTTTCACCAGCATCGGGTTGATCGCCCGCCCGATGTCGTAGCCGATGACATAGCGCTCGATCGCTACGCTCCCGGTATCGCGGTCCACGCGCACGACGGCGACGTGGCTCCCGTAGGGATAGACCTGGTGCTCGACGTGAAACCATCCCTCGGCCGTCAGTCCCGGCTCGCGCCCGCCGCGCCCCTTGGCGGTCGGTGCAAGATTGGCCGCGAGGTCGCCGAGGCTGATGGAGGGGCCGGAGGCACGGTCGACGCGCACGACCCGGCCATCCAGGATATCGAGAGCCTCCAGCGGGGCCTGCAGCAGCTCGGCGGCAACGTCGATTGCCTTCTGGCGAACCTTGAGAGCTGCCGCGTGGGTGGCAGACGCCGTCATCACCGTCGCTCGCGATGCGTGGGCGCCGATGCCGAACTCGATCCTGTCGGTTTGACCGTGAACCACTCGCACCGATCGGTAGTCGACGCTCAGGATCTCGGCGCACACCTGCGCAATGACGGTTTCGAAGCCCTGGCCGAGCGAGGCGCCGCCAGTGACGACCTCTACGCTTCCCGAGGTGTCGACGGAAATCCGCACGCCGTCCGCCGGGCCGAGGCCGCTCTTTTCCACGAACATCGCCATTCCGACGCCGACGAGTTCGCCCGCCGCCCGCCGCCGTTGCGCGTTCTTCCTTTCCGCGTCCCAGCCGGCGCGCGCGAGCACCTTGTCCATGAGACCGAGATAGTCGCCCGAATCGTAGTGAATCTCCTCGCCGAGCGCCTCCAGCGGCCGTGCATACGGCATTTCCTGTGCCGTGATGGTGTTGCGGCGTCGTATCTCGATCGGATCGACGCCGAGCTTTGCCGCGATGGCGTCGATCAGCCGCTCCCGGACGAATGTCGTTTCAAAGCGTCCGGGGGCGCGATAGGTCGCGGCCGGCGTCTTGTTGGTCAAGCGAAAATGGCCGATCGCGCGATAGGCGGGAACGCGATAGGGGCCGGGCAGGATGCCGCACGTCATCATGACCACGCGCGTTGCGTGGGTCCGCACATAGGCACCCTGGTCGTGGAAGAACTCGTCGTCGATTGCGAGAATGGAGCCATCGCGGCTGACCGCTGCACGGATCTTGTGTCGCTGCTGGCGCGAGTGGTTGGCGGCCAGCAGGTGCTCGCGTCGATCTTCGATCCATTTCACTGGACGCCCGAGGCGCATGGCCGCGACGCAGACCAGCACGTCCTCTGGATAGAGCTCGCCACGAATGCCGAAACCGCCGCCGACATGCGACTCGTGCACGTGAATCGACGAAGGGGGGCGGCCGAGCATCCGGGCGAGCAGGTCGCGATTGCGATGCGGCACTTTGGCGGCGCCATGCAGCTCCAGGATGTCGCGCGCCGCGTCGTAGACACCGATCGCGCCGCGCGTCTCCAGCGGTACGCCGCTATGACGCCCGATCGAGAGGTCGAGCTCGACGACTGCGGCTGCTGTTTGGAAGGCTGCCGCCACATCCCCATAGCCCTGGCGCACGATCGCGGCTTCGGTATTCCGCCCGGGAGAGAATTCACCCGGATCCTGATCGGCACGCAGCACGAGCGGCAATTCATCGATCTCGATCGCGACCAGATCGGCGGCGTCCTCCGCGACGTACGGGTCCTGTGCGAACACGGCTGCGACAGGGTCGCCGATATAGCGTACGCGCTCGGTGGCCAGCACGGGCTGACGATAAGGTTCAAGCTTTTCGATCCGGCCCTCGCGAAAATCCACCGGCGGAATGTCCGGGATGTCCGCCGCCGTCCACACTGCTACCACGCCCGGCAGGCGGCGTGCCGCCTCGACATCGACCGAGACGATCTTGCCGTGAGCATGGTTCGAGCGGACCACGCGCATATGCAGCTGGTGAGGAAAGGCGATATCCCCAACGAAGCGGCCGCGGCCGCGGACCAGGGGGCCGTCCTCCAGGCGCTGGACCGATCGGCCGATCCAGTTGGTGCGTTTCTGGCTCACGCGGCAGCCCGTTTGCGCCTCGACCACGGTCGATTGTGCGGTTCTCCGTCGGGCCTGTAAAGAACGTCCGTGTTGTGCGATCGTACCGCGATCGAACATGCCGGAAGGGGAGGGCGGGGATGAACGCTCTATTGGCGGCGGCGCTCGCCGCAGGTCTCGCCAGCGCAACGGCAGCGCACGCGCAGGAGACTTGGCCGCAACGGCAGGTCACGGTCGTGGTGCCGTTCTCGGCCGGCGGCTCTGCCGATCTGGTCGGTCGGATCGTCGCGCAAAATCTGCAGGCCAGGTTCGGCACGCCCTTCGTGGTCGAGAACCGCGGCGGAGCGGGCGGCAGCATTGGAGCCGCCTACGTGGCGAAGGCACCTGCCGACGGCTACACCTTGTTCATCGGAACCGTCAGCACCAATGCCATCAACCCGCTGCTCTATGCCAAGCTCCCGTTCGACGTTGAGCGGGACTTTCAGCCCATATCGCTGCTGGTTCAGCTGCCAAATCTTCTGTTCGTCAATCCGCGCATCCCCGCCAAAACCGTCCCGGAGCTGATCGACTACCTGAACGTCAACGACGGGAAGGTGAACTTTGGCTCTTCGGGCATTGGCACCTCCTCGCATCTCTCCGCCGTGATGTTTCAGATGGCGACTGGCACCAGGATGGTGCACGTGCCGTTTCGCAGCACGGCGGAAGAGCTCAACAGCATGCTCGGCGGCCACGTCGATCTGGCGTTCGACAGCATGACGACGGCCTGGCCGCATGCGCTGTCCGGGGCGGTCAGGGCGCTTGCGGTGACGACGCCGAAACGCAATGCCGCCGCACCCGACCTGCCGACCATCGGCGAAAGCGTGAAAGGATATGAAGCAACCGGTTGGCAGGGCCTCTTTGCTCCCGCCGGCACGCCCCGGACGATTGTCGACAAAGTTGCGGCGGAGGTGAAGCAGATATTCGAGTCGCCGGATGTTGCCACCGCGCTCAGGAACGTCGGAGCCGAGCCAGCGCCGCTGACGCCCGAGGAGTTCGCGGCATTTGCCCAGGCCGAACGCGCCAAATGGCGCAAGGTCGTCGAGGCCTCCGGGCTGCAGCCCCAATGAAGGCATCCGGGGACACCCCTTGAGGACCGTGCTCCCCCGATGAGAGCCGACGAACACGCGCGCACGACCAATGCCGTTGTCGGCAGTCCGATCCAGCGCCTGGAAGACCCGCGGTTATTGCGCGGCCGCGGCACCTTCGTCGACGATATCCATTGCGACGGGCTGTTGCACGCGGTCATTCTGCGCAGCCCCGTTGCGCACGGCCGCATCCGGGCCGTCGACACGACGGCGGCGCGGCAGCGGCCGGGCGTGCACGCCGTCATCAGCGCGGCGGAGATCGGCGCGGTCCCGACCATTCCGCTGCGCCAGGAATCGCTGCCGGTGTTCAAGCGTTACGAGCAGCCGGTCATTGCCGTTGACAAGGTGCGCTATGTCGGCGAGCCGATCGCGGTCGTGCTGGCCGGCGATGCAGCATGCGCCGAGGACGCGATCGAGAGCATCACGGTGGAGATCGAGCCGCTGCCGGCGGTTGTCGATGCGCAATCCGCGACAAAGGGCGACGCGCTCCTGTTCGAGAACGTCGGGACGAACCTGGCGGTCACGTTCACGGCGCTGCGCGGGGATGCCGCCGCGGCCTTCAACGGCGCCGCCTATATCCGCCGCGAAATCTTCGGCGTGCAGCGTCACACCGCGCTGCCGATGGAGCCGCGCGGCCTGCTCGCACAATGGGACGCCGCTTCCGGGCAGCTGACGGTCTCCGGCGCCGCCAAGGTCCCGTTCATCAATCGACGCGTGCTGGCGCGCCAATTGGGTCTGCCGGAAACGTCCATCCGCATGGTGGAGAATGATGTCGGCGGGGGGTTTGGCGCGCGCGGGGAGTTCTACCCGGAGGATTTCCTCATCCCCTTTGCGGCCCGGTTCGCCGATCGGCCAGTGAAATGGATCGAGGACCGGCGTGAGCACCTGATCGCGACCAATCACGCCCGCGAGGCGGTGTGCGAGCTCGAGATCGCCTGCGCCGGGGATGGGACGATCATCGGCCTGCGCGGCTCTGCCGTCGTCGACATGGGTGCCTACATCCGCACCAACGGTCCGACATCGGCGCGCAATATTGCCCAGGTGCTGTCCGGACCATATCGCGTCCCGCATATCCATATCGACGTCTCGCTGGTCATGACCAACAAGACGCCGGTCGGCACCTATCGCGGGCCCGGCCGCTTCGAGGCCGACTTCTTTCGCGAGCGGCTCCTGGACATTGCGGCGTCGGAGCTTGGCGTCGACCGCGTCGACTTCCGGCGGCGCAATCTCATTGCCGAGCATGAAATGCCGTATGCCCTGGCGACGGTCTCGCCCCTCGATCTCGCGTCGGAAACGGACAGCGGCGACTACAGCATGACGCTGGATCGCTGTCTCGCGGAGATCGGCTGGAACAAGAAAGCCGGGCTGCGCGGTCGCCTGATCGATGGGCGTTATCACGGGCTGGCCGTCGGTTGTTATCTGGAAGGCGGCGCTTCGGGCCCGCGCGAAACGGCGCGTCTGGCGCTCAACAGCGACGCCACGATATCGGTCTACGTCGGCTCCTCGTCGATCGGCCAGGGCCTCGAAACGGTGTGTGCCCAGATCGCGGCCGACGCGCTGGAGCTTCCGCTCGATCGCATCAAGGGCGTCTTCCATGGTTCGACCGATTACGTCCGCGAGGGCTTTGGCTCGTACAGCTCACGTTCGGTCGTCATGGGCGGTTCGGCCATTCTGGCGGCCGCCGAAAAGCTCCGCGCGGCGATCCGCAGCGCGGCCGCCAAGCGCCTGCACTGCGCCGAGCGCGACGTCGTCCTGGCCGACGGCATGGCCCTCGGCCCGAACAGGATTTCGATCGGATTCGCCGAATTGGCACAGGATGAATTGTCGGCCGAAGGCAGCTTTGCCAGCAGCAAGCGCACCTACAGCTATGGGGCGCATGCCGCGCACGTGGCGGTCGATCCCCAGACCGGCCATGTGGCGGTGATCGACTATGTGGCGGTTGAGGATGTCGGCCGCGTCATCAATCCGCTGACGCTGCACGGGCAGGCGGTCGGCGCGATCGTGCAGGGATTGGGCGGCGCCCTGATGGAGCATCTGGTCTACGACGACGCAGGCCAGCTGCTGACCGGCTCGCTCGCCGACTATCTGGTGCCGACCGCCGGCGACTTCCCGCGGATACGGGCGGTCGCTCTCGGCGAGAAGCCGGCACCGCACAATCCCCTCGGCGCCAAGGGAGCGGGCGAGGGCGGCATCATCCCGGTCGGTGGAGTGATCGCCAATGCGGTCGCCGACGCGCTGAGCTCCTTGGGCGCCATGCCGCGTTCGCTTCCGCTCTCGCCCGCGCGCGTCTGGCAATTGATCCAGGACGCGAGCCGGTAGAAGCAGCCATTGTCGCTGGCCGGCATCGAGCCACCGCCACTGGTGCATCACATTGACCGGCCATTCGAGGGAGTGATACGAATTTTGCCCCCGTCGCCCTGCCACAGCGTCGCATCGATTCATGAAGCTGCCCAACTTCGAATACGCGGCACCGTCCAGCCTGGCGGAGGCGGTGGCGTTGCTGGCGTCGGGCGGCGGTGAAGCCAAGC
Organism: Xanthobacteraceae bacterium; assembly: GCA_035259885.1. Taxonomy (GTDB): domain Bacteria; phylum Pseudomonadota; class Alphaproteobacteria; order Rhizobiales; family Xanthobacteraceae; genus DATFWC01. The sequence continues at coordinate 7,210 of DATFWC010000137.1, read as the reverse complement.
CGATCGCAGGCGGACAGAGCCTGGTGCCGATGCTGGCGTTCCGGCTCGCAGCTCCCACGCTGCTCGTCGACTTGCGCAGGATTCCCGATCTGGATCGGATCAGCGTCACGGCCGGTGACGTACGCCTCGGCGCGATGGTGCGCTGGCGCGACATCACCGACGACGCGCGCCTCACGACCGCGCATCCGCTGCTCAAGTCAGCCGTCGCGCACGTGGCGCATTATCAGGTGCGCAACCGGGGAACGGTCGGCGGCAGCCTGGCGCATGCCGATCCCGCGGCCGAGCTGCCCGCGATCGCGCTGACCTGCGAGGCGGACATCGCGGCTGCCGGACCGTCCGGCACACGGGTCATCGCTGCGGCCGATTTTTTTCTCGGAGCTCTCACCACGGCCCTCGCGCCGGACGAGATCATCATTGAGGTTCGCCTGCCGCCGTGGCCGCCCGCCCGGCGCTGGGGCTTCGAGGAATTCGCCCGGCGGCGCGGCGATTTCGCCATGGCCGGCGCCGCCCTGTTCTATGACGAGGATGCGAGCGGCAAGGCAACCAATGCCCATGTCGGCGTGCTCGGCGTCGGCGATCGTCCCTTGCGGCTGGCCGAAGTCGAAGCCGCCCTGAACGGGCACGTGATCGACGAGACCACCATCGCGCAAGCGCAAAAAGCCGCCAGCGCGAGCGTCGAGCCGGCTGACGATATCCACGCCAGCGCCGCCTATCGCCGCGCCCTGGTCGGGACCATGGTCGAACGCGCCTTGGGGAGCGCCTGCACACGAGCTCGGGCAAGCCATGCCGGTCCGGTTTGAAGTCAACGGGAAGAACGTCGAAGTCGAGGTCGAGCCGCGCCTGACGCTGGCCGATTGTCTGCGTCACAATCTGCGGCTGACCGGCACTCACGTCGGCTGCGAGCATGGCGTCTGCGGCGCCTGCACGGTGATCGTCGACGGCGCTGCGGTCCGCGCCTGCCTCATGCTCGCCGTGCAGGCGGAAAACACCAAGGTCGTCACCGTCGAGGGTCTTTCCCGGGACGACGGCTTGACCCCGTTGCAGGCCTCGTTCCGCAAGCACCACGCTCTGCAGTGCGGCTTCTGTACGCCGGGAATGATTACCACCGCCCATGCGCTGCTCAGCGAGGAGCCCGATGCCGACGCGGAGCGCGTGCGCGAGGTCCTGTCCGGCAATCTCTGCCGCTGCACCGGTTACGTGTCCATCGTGGAGGCGGTGCTGGATGCTCGCGCCGCCTACCGGAAGCGGGAAGGAACGGCGCCATGAGACCGACCAACCTCCTTGTCGGCAGCGCCGTCGAGCGTCTGGAAGACCTGCGGTTCCTGCGCGGGCGCGGACAATATGTCGACGATCTCGCGCGCGACGGCGTGCTGCACGCCGCCATCCTGCGCAGCTCGATCGCCCACGGCCGGATCCGTTCCATCGAGATTGCTGCGGCGCGTGCCCTTGCGGGCGTGCACGCGGTGATCACCGCGGCCGACATGGGCAAGAGCGTGCCGATCATCCCCATGCGCCTGCAGCCGCTGCCGGAGTTTCATCCCTTCGAGCAGCCGGTGATGGCCGACGGGAAGGTCCGCTACGTCGGCGAGCCGATCGCCGTGGTGCTTGCCGACAGCGCGGCCATTGCCGAGGACGCGCTGGCGCTGATCGAGCCCGACATCGAGCCGCTGCCGGCGGTGGCGAACCGGCGTGCCGCGGCAAAAGACGATTCCATCTTGTTCGAGGACAAGGGCACCAACCTCGCGCTGACGTTTCGCGCCACGCGTGGCGATGCTGCGGCCGCATTCGGAGATGCGGCTTATACCCGCCGTGAGACGTTTCGCGTGCAGCGGCATTTCGCCTTGCCGATGGAACCGCGGGGGCTGCTCGCCGACTGGGACGCGGCACGTGGTCGACTCACCGTCTGCGGCGCATCCAAGGTGCCTTTCTTCAATCGCCGCATTCTCGCCAAGCAGATCGGGCTCCCCGAAGATGCCATCGAGATGGTGGAAAACGACGTCGGCGGCGGCTTCGGCGCGCGCGGAGAGTTCTATCCGGAGGATTTCCTGATCCCGTTCGCGGCTCGCCATGTCGGCCGGCCGGTGAAGTGGACGGAAGACCGGCGCGAGCAACTGATGGCCATGAACCATGCGCGCGAAGCCGAGTGCGACATCGAAATCGCCTGCGCGCGGGACGGCCGGATCCTGGGGCTGCGTGGCCACGCTTTCGCGGATATGGGTGCCTATATGCGCACCAACGGCGCCGTGGGAGCGCGAAACATCGCTCAGTTCATGTCGGGGCCGTATCGGATTCCCAACATCGATATCGACGTCTCGCTGTTGATGACCAACAAGACGCCGGTCGGCACCTACCGGGGACCCGGGCGCTTCGAGACGGATTTCTTCCGCGAGCGGCTGCTCGACATGGCTGCGCAGGACCTCGGGCTCGATCGCGTCGAGTTTCGTCGGCGCAATCTCGTTTCTGCCGGCGAAATGCCGTACCCCATCGCCACCATCGCGCCGTTCGAGAGCCGGGACGAGCTCGACAGCGGCGATTACCAGATGACGCTCGAGCGCTGTCTCGAGGAGATCGATTGGGGGCGGAAGAGCAGGCTGCAAGGACGGGAAATCGACGGCCGCTATCACGGGCTGGCGGTCGGCTGCTTCATCGAGGGAGGTGCGGCGGGTCCGAAGGAGGGGGCCCGCCTCGTGCTCGAACCTGACGGCTCGCTCTCGGTTTACGTCGGCTCTTCCGCGGTCGGGCAGGGGCTCGAGACCGCATTCGCCCAGATCGCCGCCGATGCGATGGAGATCCCGATCGACAGGATCCGCGGCGTGTTCCACGGTTCGACCTCTTATGTCAGCGACGGCTACGGCTCATACCACTCGCGCGCGGTGGTGATGGGAGGCTCGGCGATCCTGCTCGCTGCGTCGGCTCTGCGCGACGCGATCCGCAGCCGCGCTGCGCACCGGCTGGGCTGTGACCCGGCTGCAGTCGAGATCGTCGAAGGCAGGAAGGCGGTCGGGCCGGGCGGCAGTTCGCTTCCCCTGGTCGGGCTCGCGGACGAGGGAATTTCCGCCGAAGGCAGTTTCCTCAACAAGAAGCACACCTATACGTACGGCGCGCATGCCGCGCACGTGGCGGTCGACCCGAAGACCGGCCATGTCCAGCTGATCGATTATGTCGTGGTGGAGGATTGCGGGCGCATCATCAATCCGATGATGCTGCGCGGCCAGGTGATCGGGTCGGTGGTTCAGGGCCTTGGCGGCGCTTTCATGGAAGATCTCGCTTACGACGATCAGGGCCAGCTGCTCGCCGGCTCGCTCGCCGACTACCTCATCCCGACCGCCAGCGATTTTCCCATGATCCGGGCGGTCGTCATGGAAGTGCATCCCTCGCCGATCAATCCGCTGGGGGCCAAAGGCGCCGGGGAGGGCGGGATCATCGCCGTCGGCGGCGTCATCGCCAATGCGGTCGCCAATGCCCTGAGCTCATTTTCCGTTCAGCCGCGCGAGCTGCCGCTCACCCCATCCCGCGTCTGGCACTTGCTGCATGACGCACGGCGGGCCGAGGCGGCGGAATGACGGCCCGTTGACGGCCTCGGTGGCGGCTGCATAGACTCTCGGCCCAGGCATTTCCCGTCATCAGGAGATCGCGATGAGCGTTGCACGGCATCCGCGGCCGCCCGAGCTTGTCGACGTGCCGATCGAAGACATCATGCAGAAATATGTCGGCCGCTTCCGCGACAAGAAACCGGACTGGGCCGCGTTCGAGGACGCCAAGATCGAAGGGTACAAGCGCGCGCAGCACCGATTCATCGGGGCCGGCGGCTCCGGCAAGCACGGCGATCCCACGGTGATCCCGGCCAAGAACTTCACGCTGTCGATCATGTATGTCGAGCCCGGCCAGGGCAACGCAGCGCATACGCACGAGGTGGAGGAGTGTTTCTTCGTGCTGCAGGGTTTTCTCGACGTATTCGTCGAGGACGAGAGCGGCAAACGGATCACCACGCGGCTGGGGCCATGGGAGTGCATCTCCTGTCCGGCCGGGGTCATTCATGGGTACCAGAACGACAGCCTGGGACCGGTCTACTTTCAGGTCATGCTCGGCCGCGCCAAGCCGGAGACAATGGGCTACGCCGACGACGAGCTTTACAAGCGGCGCGACGCGCACCTGAAGACGGTGTGAGGGGCGTCACTCCGCGGCCATGCCGACGGCGCGAGTCATCTTCCCCCAGGTTTCCACGTCGCCCTTGAAGTCTGCCGCCGCCTCGCGCTGCGTCTTCACGATCGGATCGAAGCCGATCGATTTCAGCTTCTGCTGTGCCTCCGGGGTCTTGACGATCTCGTTGATCTCCGCGTTGAGCTTTGCCAACGCCGGCTCGGGCGTCTTGGCCGGCGCGAAGAAGCCAACCCATGAGCCGGAATAGAACTTGGGAAAACCCGCCTCCTCATAGGTGGGAACGTCCGGCACGGCAGCGTTGCGCGACGGGCTCGCGAGCCCCAGGCCGCGCAGCGCCCCCTGGGTGATCTGCGGCGTGACGGTCGGCAGCGTCAGCACGATGGCATCGACATGATTTCCGATGGCGGCGGCCACGGCGGGTGCACCGCCGGTGAAGGGCACGTGCACCGCCTTGACCTTGGCGACCTCGCGGAAAAAATACTCGGCGCCGATATGCGGCCCGGTTCCCACGCCGGCGCTGCCATAGGTGAAGCTCTTCTCCCTGCCGTTGCGGATGAATTCGCCCAGGTCCTTGGCGGGATTGCTCGGGTGCACGGCGAGGACGTCGGGACTGATCGCCACGATGGCCACGGCACTGAGGTCGTTGGTGGAGAAGCCCTTGTTCTTCGACGCAGTCTCGTTCACGGCAAGGGCAGAGGTGGTGGCGAGGATCGTGTAGCCGTCCGGCGTGGCGGCGCTCACCGTCTTCGCCGCCAGGTTGCCGCCGGCGCCGCCGCGGTTCTCCACCACCACCGCGTGTCCCAGCCGCTCACTGAGCTTCTGCCCGATGAAGCGGGCGACCACGTCGGCAATGCCGCCGGCCGCGAAGGCGACCACGAAGGTGATGTTCTGCGACGGGTAGCTTTGCGGGAAGGCCGGCTGTGCGGTCGCCGCAAGCGCAAGCGCCGCCATCGTGAGGACCCGGCCGGAGCGGCGGAGCCCATGCGCGCCATGTGCGGTGGTCATGATCGGTTTCAATCCTGGTTCGCGGGCACCAATTCCGGCTGGCGCAACCCCTGTACGATACGCTGTATCTTCGGCCATGCCTCGGCGCCGCGCCGCTGCATCAGCGCGATGTAGTCGGGGTTCTCCCATTGCACGATCGCTGCGGCAAAGCTCGGGCGATCCTTGCACCGGCGATACCACTCGGTCACGCCGCTCCGATCGCCGACCAACCCGAGAATGTTCAGGTGCTCGAGCCGCGCCAGATAGGGCGTGAACGCCACATCCGCCAAGGTGTAGGCGTCGCCGGCGAGCCAGTCATGGCCGTTCAGCGCCTCCTCCATCTCGTCGAGCAGTTGCACCATCCGTTGCACGGCAACGATGAAATGCTGCGAATCCGTTCCCTTCTCGATCACGTCGCGGCGGCGCTCGCGTTTGAAGATATTCGGGATCTGCTCCAGCATCTTCCTGCCGAGTTCGCCGCGATCGAGATATTGATGCCGGAACGCGATGCCGAAACTGAGAATCGCCGCGCTCGCATCATGGATGTCCTCGTCGAGCTGTTTGGTCCACAGCCGCATTCTGGCGCGGGCGTAGGCCTCGCTCGGTGCCAGCGGCGGATTTGGATAGGCCTCCTCGAGGTATTCAAGGATGACGTTCGACTCCGGGATCACCCGGTCGCCGTCGATCAGGGTGGGGACGACCGCGCGCCGATTGAGCTTCAGGTACCAGGGCTGCTGGTGCTCGCCGCCGCGCAGCACGAGGTGCCGGCTCTCCCAGTCGAGGCCTTTTTCGGCAAGACACACGCGCACCTTCTGCGCACAGAGCGACATGTCGTTGTGGTAGAGCGCCAGCATGAATCCTCCCGGGGGGCCCGCCATCATTCACGTTTGATCGGGGCGCGTCCAGAGTGCCGACACCGGCGGCGGAGAAATGGGTCGTCCGGCCGGCTGCGCGCCGCTTTACATCGGGGCGTCCGCATGTATCACTTTGCTTCTGTTTCGGGCCCGCAACGCCGTCCCGCGATCCCGCTTTAGAAATCAGCGATGAAGCCCGCCCCGTTCCGCTACCACGCGCCGAAAACGATCGACGAAGCCGTGGCGCTGCTCGCGGAACTTGCGCCGCAGGATGGGCGCGTGCTGGCGGGCGGACAAAGCCTGGTACCGATCATGGCGTTCCGGCTGGCGCGTCCGGCGCATCTGGTCGACATCAACGGCGTCGATGCGCTGAGACGGCTCGAGGTCGAGGGCGATGCGCTGTGCATTGGCGCCTGCGTGCGGCACGAGGTGTTCCGCCGTCCGGTGATTCCCGGGCCGCTCGGCAATCTGCTGGCCGACGTCGTGCGCCATATCGCTCATTATCCGGTACGCACGCGCGGAACGTTCTGCGGCAGCATCGCTCATGCCGACCCCGCCTCGGAATGGTGTGCGGCCGCGGTGGCGCTCGGCGCAAGAATTGCGGCCCGCAGCGTGCGCGGAACACGCGTCATTCCGGCGGACGATTTTTTCACCGGCATCATGAGCACGAGCTTGGAAGAGGATGAATTGCTCACCGAGGTCCAGCTGCCGCTGCTGCCGTCGGACACGCGGTTCGGATTCTACGAGTTCAGCCGTCGCGCCGGCGATTTCGCCATTGCCATGGCGATCGCGCTGTATCGTGCTCAGGACGGCAAAATGGTCGAGCCACGCATTGCCATTGGCGGCGCGGAAGCGAGGGCGCGCCGTATCGCGGTGGCCGAACAGGCGCTGGCCGGCCGCGCGCCCGACGCCGAATCGTTCGCCGCGGCCGCCGCGGCGGCCGCACACGATGTTGATCCACTGGAAGACGCGATGACCAGCGCCGAGTACCGCCGGCACCTCGTCGGCACGGTCACGCGCCGCGCGCTTGAGGCATCGCTGGCCTCGCCGTAGCTTCAGATTTTCGACAGGTCGCCGGTCGAGGGCACGAACATCTCGTCGACGTCGACCTGTCGCGCCGACAGTCCCTGCTCGAACGAATAGCGCGCGAGCGTCGCCAGGACGTGGCGGTTCTTTGCCATCCCATAGCTCCAAAAATCTTCGCCCATGAG
>DATFWC010000136.1:0-2130 GCA_035259885.1 Xanthobacteraceae bacterium | reverse complement strand
AATCGCACTCATGATGGCGGTGGGACTGACGGCCCCCGGCGCCTTGCGCGTGCCGTCCTTGAACGCCTTGATCTGCGCTTCGAGGTAGCCCGCACGCTGAGCCGCGAGATGGGGAATGGTGTCGCCCACGCTCACACCGTTGGCGCCGTGGCAGGCCGCGCACACGGTGGCAGCGATCTGTTTCCCCGCCTCGATGTCCGCCGCGTGGGCGACCTGCGCCAGAAACAGAAGAGTGGAAAATCCGAGCACGCGTTTCATCGGCTTCCCCCTGGTTGGGCTGCACAGTCTCCAAGCAGCAACGATAGGCTTGTAACGCAGCCTTGGCCAGCGTGCATTTCCCGTGACGGCTAGAACCTGAGGCCGCGCAGCAGCCGGGGCAAGTTGATGAGGTCGACCAGCGCCCTGGCCACGTAGGTATAGGCGGCCGCCGACAGAATGTGGCGCGCGGCGCCCATCTCCTTGTCGGGAATGAAGCGGCCGTGCTTGAGCACGACCAGGGCGCGGTTGAAGCTGGCATCGAACTCGACCGGCAGTGTGACGGCGTGCATGACGACGGCGGTCAGATTGATCAGGACGGCGGCCACCAAGCCGATCACCAGCCCGCCCGGATGGCGCAACAGCACGGCCAGCACCGGCGCCGCGATGACGAACAGCGCTCCCGCCTTGTGGATATAGTCGGCCGTGGTGGCGATGCGCGTGCGCGTGCGCAGCGGGGCGTAGCCGGTCGCGTCCTGCATGGCGTGGCCGACCTCGTGCGCCGCCACCACGATGGCGGTCAGCGATCGGCCATGAAAGTGCTCGGTGGTCAGGCGGACCGATTTCGCCAGCGGATGATAATGGTCGCCCTGCTCGGTCTCCTCGACCTTCACGTCATGGAGCTTCATGCCCTCGAGCAGGTGGCGGGCGAACAGCGCGCCGGTCCACGGAATCTCCGGCCGTTGGGCGCCGTAGCGCCGTAGCACGCTGGAGATCCACAGCTGCGGGAGAATGACGAGCGCCAGGAGGATGAGGACGGCGGGGATGGCCAGGATCATAGCTGCAGCAGGCCACCAGTAGCGGTCTTGCGTCAAGCTGTGGTCTGATGCCTGGTGGTCGAAGCGCGGCGCGCGCGCCAGGAGGCATCATGGATTCGGGCCGGTTGGAGGCGTTCAGCGACGGCATGTTCGCCATCATCATCACCATCATGGTGCTGGAGATGAAAGTGCCGCACGGCGCCGAGATTGCCGATTTGTGGCCGGTACTCCCGGTGTTCCTGAGCTATGTGCTGAGCTTTGTCTATCTCGGCATCTACTGGAACAATCACCATCACATGCTGCATGTGACCGAACGCGTGAACGGTGCGATCCTGTGGGCCAATCTGCATCTGCTTTTCTGGTTGTCCCTCGTTCCTTTCGTCACCGGCTGGATGGGCGAAAACAATTTCGCGCCGGGGCCGACGGCGCTGTACGGCGTGGTTCTGCTGGCGGCGGCGATCGCCTACATCATCCTGCAGCGCGTGATCATCGCGGAGCAGGGCGAGCCCTCGTTGCTGGCCACCGCCGTGGCCGGGGATCTCAAGGGCAAGCTGTCGCCGTTCCTTTATGCCATCGCCATTCCGGCTGCGTTCCTGCATCAATGGATTTCGGGTGGAATCTACGTGCTCGTGGCGCTGATCTGGCTCATCCCGGACCGCCGCATCGAGCGGGCGCTGGCGAAGCGCGGCCAGCCGGAAGCCGAGTAACCAGGCCCATTCAGGCCGTGCCGCCGCCGCGGCCAGAGGGGAAGCAGGACGATGGACATGGACCCGATCGCCGCGGGAGGCATCGGCCAGCCGGTGCGGCGCAAGGAAGACCTGCGCCTGCTCACCGGCGCCGGCCGCTATACCAGCGACGTGTTCCTGCCGGGGCAGCTTTATGCGGCCATCGTGCGTTCGCCGCACGCGCACGCCCGCATCAGGGGAATCGACACCGCGGCCGCGAAGGCGGCGCCGGGCGTCGTCGACGTGCTCACCGGCGCGGAGCTCGCGGCTGACGGCATCGGCGCCATTCCGAGCTATGCCCGCATTCCCGGCCTCGTCGACGTGCCGCTCGAGAACCGCGACGGCTCCGACCGCCGCGTCACGCTGATCCCGCTGCTCGCCGCCGACAAGGC
>DATFWC010000135.1:0-4298 GCA_035259885.1 Xanthobacteraceae bacterium | reverse complement strand
TCTGCCGGCGTGCGGCCCGTTCGCACCTTCTTTTCGGTCGCGCCGCGGTCGCTGTCCGGGAGCTGCAGCCGGGTCAGGCCGCGCTCGCTCCATGCCACGCCGCATCGGCCCATGGCGGTGTCGAACACACAATAGGACTCTTGAGTACGAACCTGCGCATCCATGATTCGACGTCCGATCGGCAAGTTGCCAACACGGCTATCACATAGACGTCCGCGCGCCGAGCGCCACCCGAAATCTGTGCCGGGAGGCTTATTCGGCCTTCGCCCGCCGGGCGAAAAACTCCCCTTGCAGCCGCCAGGTCGCGCCGCCGTCCGATGAACGCTCGCCCAGCCAGTGGAACGAATCCGGCGTGATCTCGGTAAAGCTCCAGCGGACCGGGGCACCCGTGTCGTCCTGGCCGTCCTGCACGATGTCGTTGCCGCGCGCGCGGCCGATCTGGCGCCGAAAGACCTGCCGCAGCGGGTCGCTCCACAGGATGTGCCAGGCGTCCAGGCCGGGATCGTAGACCCGCAGCGTGCTGCCATAGAACACACCGGGAAAGATCCACACGTCCTGGATGGCGCGGCCTTCGAGCACCCAGTCGAAATGGATCTCGCCGCGGCCGGTATGCGTTGTCCCATCGTCCTTGTAGACGATGCCATCCATGTCCCAACGCCCGATCAGCCAGCCATAGAGCGACAGCTTGTTGGCGCGATCGGAGGCCGGGCCTGCGGCCTGCAGGGCGTGCAGGAAGGATGACGATGCAGCCTGTGACATGGTCGGTCCTTTCGTTTGCGTGCGACCGTTCTATGTCGTGACGGCGTGCCGCCGCTTGGGAAAAGTTGCTATTCTCGGTCCATGTCGATGGCGTCGAAACTGCTGGCCGCGGGCCCGGATTGGCGGGCAGGGGACGTCGTGTGCACCGCCGGCCCGCACGAAAAGCCGTTCGAGGAGCGGCACGACTGGGTGTGCGTCGCCGTGGTCACCGAGGGCACGTTCCAGTACCGCGCGCCGCACGGGGCGGCCGTGCTGGCGCCGGGCGCCATGCTGCTCGGCAACCACGGCGCCTGCTTCGAATGCGGGCATGAGCACGGGACCGGCGACCGCTGCCTCGCGTTCCAGTTCGCGCCCGACCTGTGGGAAGGAATCGTGGCCGAGATCCCGGGCGGGCGGGGCACGTTTGCGACGCCGCGGCTCCCGCCCTTGCCCCGCCTCATGCGCCTGACCGCCGCGGCCGAAGCGGCGCGCGACGAGGGCGACGCCGAGCAGCTGGAAGAGCTGGCGCTGCGGCTGGCCGGATCGGTCGCCGCTGCGCTCGCCGGCGGCAGCGCGGCGGCGCGCTCACCGCACCGCCGTGACGAGCGCCGCATCAGCGAGGCGCTGCGCCGCATCGAGGCGCACGCCGACGCACCGCATGCGCTGGCCGGGCTGGCGCGCGAGGCGGCGATGAGCCGCTACCATTTCCTCCGCGTCTTCCGTCAGGTCGTCGGCATGACGCCGCACCAGTACGTGCTGCGCACGCGCCTGCATCGCGCCGCCGTGCGCCTGCGCGGCTCGCAGGAGCCGGTGTCGGCCATCGCGTTCGATGCCGGCTTCAACGACCTGTCGACGTTCAACCGTCGCTTTCGCCGCGTTATGGGGGCCAGCCCAAGCGAGTGGCGGGCAGGCGCGTAGATTCCCTACTCACCCAACCCCACCGGCCACTCGCCGCGGAACACATTCTGGTCAGTGTCCACCGCCTCGGCGCGCAGCGTGGCGGCGCCGGTCGGCCGGTAGGTGAAGCGGATGTTCGGGTCTTCCGACAGCGAGATGCCGGCGTCCATCTTCACCAGCAGTTTCTCGCCCTGCCAGATGTTCACGTCGCGCACGAAGAAGGCCGGCGTGTAGAGGCGCGTGAGCTGATCCATCTGCAGGCCGGAATTGTTGGGGTGGCGGATCATGAGCTGCGCCTCGCGCGACGCGCCGTCCGGTCCGGCAAACTGCCGCAGCTTCATCTGCCCGAGATTCTTCTTCGCCTCGTCGGCGATCTTGGCGGCCGGCGCCGAACAGCCGCCCGATGCCTTGACGTAGATTTTCGTCATGTGAAGCGTGCCGTCGTCGAGCTCGGCGACGGCGTGCACGTCGGTGTACGAGTCGACCCGCACCCGCGTCTCGATGGCGGTGACGCCGGCGTCGGGGCCGAGCGCAAAGGTCGCCGCCACCGGCGCCGGGTTGCGGTCGATCACCAGCGTCACGGCCTTCACGGACCGCGGGTCACCCGGCGCGAGGTTGAGCCGCAGGGTCACCGGCACGATGGCGGCATCCTCGGCGCGCGCCGGCATGTCGATGGCGATGACGCCGGTGCCCTCGGCCAACGCCCGCCCGTCGAACACGTCGCGCACCAGGTCGGGCCACGGATTGGGCGGCTCGGGCGCGGCTGCAAGGGCCGCCCCGGCGGCCAGCGCGCCGGCCATGCACAGCATTCGAACGGCTGTCGTCTTCATGCGGTCATTCCCATTCCAGCTCGGAGAACGCGGCGGTGGCGTTGCGCGTATTATACTCCTCGAACAGGCTCCAGTGCGGCTTTTCCGCGGCGGCGGCGCCTTCCGCCGCGCGGATGGGGGCGCCGCGGGCGATCAGGCCCCGCACGTCCTCGGCCAGGCGCTGAAGATAGCGCCGCTCGGGCGCGAGCGCATCCGGCCACGCAGCAATCGGGCCATGGCCGGGGACCACGCGTTGCGCCGGCAGGCGCGCCAGCGCATCGAGCACGCTCAGCCAGCCGCGCAGGCTGCCGTCAAGGACCGGAACGTGGTCGAGGAACACGAGGTCGCCCGCCAGCAAGGTTTGCGTCTGCTCGTCGAACACCGTGAGGTCGGCGTCGGTATGGGCGGCCGGCCACGCATGGAGAACCAGCCTGCGCCCGCCGAGGTCGAGAACATCCTCGCCGTCGACCAGCCGGGTGGGCGCGATGATTTTTACCTCGGTCATCAGGTCGTCGCCGAGGATGCGGCGGAAATTGCTCAGGTAGAACGGGCCGCGCGCCGCCAGGCCGCGTGGCAGGTTCTTGTGGCCGACGAAGATGGCGTCGCCCGCGAAGGCGGCATTGCCGAACACGTGGTCGGGATGGGCGTGCGTGTTGATGACGTAGCGCACCGGCTTCGCGGTCACGCGGCGGATGGCGGCGGCGAGTTGGCGACCCTCGGCCACGCTGCCGCCGGTGTCGATCACGGCGACCGCCGCGTCGCCGACGATGAAGCCGACATTGGCGATGGCGCCGGCATTGGCGGGCGTCATCACGGCGGCGGCGCCCTGGTGGATGAACACGCCGGGCGCGATCTCGGTCACCGGCAGCGGATCGGGCGCCGGTTGCGCCTGGCTCAGGGCCGTGGCGCATGCCAGCATGATCGCACTCGCAAGGTGTCTGTACGGACGGCCGGGCATCCGGGCATGCTACACGGATGGACCGGTCAAGAGGATCGCAACTCGTGGTATACGGCGCGCGGCCCATGGTGCTGGCCGTGGCGGCGCTGCTGGCGCTGGTGCCGCTGGCCGCCTCGGGCCAGGACGCCCCGCCGGAGCCCGATGGATATCGGCAGGACAATTACCGCGCGCCGACCCCGGCAGGTCTTCAAGGCGCCCGCACGGTCACCACCGCCGAAGCCGAAAAACTGTGGCGAGGCAAAGCCGCCGTGTTCGTCGACGTGATGCCGCATGTGCCGAAGCCCAAGAACCTGCCGCCGGGGACGATCTGGCGCGACAAGCCGCGGTTCAACATCCCGGGCAGCACCTGGCTGCCTGACACCGGCTACGGCGCGCTTGCGCCCGCCACCGAGGCGTATCTCGCCACTGGTCTGGCGACACTCAGTGGCGGCGATCGGGCGAGGCCGATCGTCATCTATTGTCAGCGCGACTGCTGGATGTCGTGGAATGCCGCCAAGCGGGCGCTGGTTTTGGGCTACACCAACGTCATCTGGTATCCGGACGGCACCGATGGCTGGCAGGAGGCTGACCTGCCGCTCGAGCCGGCGCAGCCGGTGCCACGTCCGGGCGAATAGCGAATAGGCGCGTCAGGGTTTTAAGCAGCAGCAACCTCGTCGCGCTAGCGCACAATGAACTAGTCGCCACGCTCGTCACTCGTCTGCTTGTCCGGCTTCACCATCCACTTCACCAGCGGCATGGCGGGCAGCACCCAGCCCAGCCCGGCGACCACGTAATAGAGCAGGGCGGTCCAGTAGCTCACTTCGGTGAGCGCCGACTGCGCCAGCGCCATGGCGAGCAGCGACCACACGATGGCCAGGACGAACAGCAGCGCGGTACCGATCAGCTTGCGAGTGCGG
>DATFWC010000134.1:0-10331 GCA_035259885.1 Xanthobacteraceae bacterium | reverse complement strand
AGATCGCCGACGCGCAGATGGATGTGGCCGATGCGCAGGCCGGCCGGCGCCTCGCCGTATGGGGGCGCGCCGTCGGCGGCGCGCGCGAGATCCCCGACGTCGAGCGCAACGGTCGGCATAGCGACGAGACCGTCGCGCCATTGCCAGGTCTCGGGCGGCCGGTCGGCATACACTTCGATGCCGTTGCCCTCGGGATCGTCGAGGTAGATGGCCTCGCTCACGCCGTGGTCGGAGGCGCCGCTGACCGGCACGCCGGCGCGCGCGATATGCAGCACGAACCGCGCCAGATCGGCCCGCGTCGGCATGAGGAAGGCCGTGTGGTAGAGGCCGGCCTCGCGCGCGTCGTCCGGCTTGGCGTCGGGCCGCTCGGTCAGTTCCAGGAAAGGAACGCCGCCGGCGCCCAGCCGCACCGTGCCGCTGTCGCGGGCCAGTTCGGACACCCCGAGCAGGTGGCGATAATACTCGGCGACTTTTTCCAGATCGCGCACCATCAGGCCGATCCCGCCGATGTGCAGCGGCGTGCGGTTGGCGAAGGTGGGAACGGCGGAAGGGTTCGGGGCGTCCATGCGCCATATATCGGCGCTTCCGCGCGCCGGCACAACCGCGCCGGTGCTGCCGGGAATCACGATCGCGTGCTGGAATCGGCCGGACCGCGGTCCAGTCGCAGACGCGCCGGCCCGTTGCCGGTGCAAACGGGCTAATGCTATAGGGCACGCAACGCTTTTTCGCAGGCGCGAGGCCGTCATGTCCGTCGATGCCGATACGGTGCGCCGCATTGCCCACCTGGCGCGCCTGAACATCGCGGACGAGGAGATCGAGCACCTCAAGGGCGAGCTCAACGCCATCCTGGCCTTTGTCGAGCAATTGTCGGAGGTCGACGTCGAGGGCGTCGAGCCGATGACGTCGGTGACGCCCATGCGCATGAAGCAGCGGCCCGATGTTGTCACCGACGGTGGCGATCCCGAGGCCGTGCTGAAGAACGCGCCGGCCCGCGAGGACAATTTCTTCCTGGTGCCGAAGGTGGTGGAATGACGCCACAGGCGTCACTTCGCCATCCCCGGGTGAGCGGCCGCAGTCGCGACACCTGAGGATCTCGAGCCACAAGGGAAGGTCACGAGAAGCCATGTGCGAAGACTGCGAAGAGGCGTCGCTGGCCGCCGTCTATGTGCGCAAGGTGAACCGCTACGGTTGGCGGCCGCCCGCCGCTGCCGCAACGCCGCCGCGCCTGGGTGACGGTCGCGCGTCCCTTCCAGCATCGGCGTTTTCCTGCGCGGCGCCTTCGCCGTCCGCACGCCAACCCAAGGTCGACCGATGTGCCTGATGTGCGAAGAGGAGGATCTCTACTTCCTCTATCTCGAGCAGCGCGAGCGGGCGCAACGACTGGCGCGCGGCGAGACCGTGCCGCCCGATCCGGGCTGGCTTTGGCCGTCCTTCGTCAACGCGCCAAGCCCCGCCGCGCCTGACCAGCCGGCCGAGCCGCGGGCTCAATCCACCTTCGTGTGCGATACGCCGGAATGAGCGAGCTGACGTCCCTGACCATCGCCGAAGCGCGCGCCGGCTTGCGGGCCAAAAGATTTTCCGCGGCCGAGCTCACGCGCGCGCATCTCACGGCAGTCAAGCAGGCGCGCGTGCTCAATGCCTATGTGCTGGAGACGCCCGAGCAGGCGCTCGCCATGGCGCACGCCGCCGATGCGCACCTGGCGACGGGAGAAGCCCGCCCGCTCGAGGGCATTCCCATCGCCGTCAAGGACATGTTCTGCACCGAGGGCGTGCGCACCACCGCGTGCAGCCACATCCTCGACAATTTCGTCCCGACCTACGAGTCGACCGTCACAACCCAGCTCTGGCGCGACGGCGCCGTCATGCTGGGCAAGACGAACAACGACGAGTTCGCCATGGGCTCATCCAACGAGAGCTCGTATTTCGGCCCGGTGCAGTCACCATGGCGGCGGCGTGGTGCCAACACGCCGTTGGTACCGGGCGGCTCCTCGGGTGGATCGGCCGCGGCGGTGGCGGCCAACCTGTGCCTCGGCGCCACCGGCACCGACACCGGCGGCTCGATCCGCCAGCCGGCGGCGCTGTCCGGCATCGTCGGGATCAAGCCGACCTACGGCCGCTGCTCGCGCTGGGGCATCGTGGCCTTCGCGTCCTCGCTCGACCAGGCGGGCCCGTTCGCCCGCTCGGTGCGCGACGCCGCCATCCTGCTCGGCTCCATGGCCGGTCACGACCCCAAGGACACGACCTCGGTCGACCGGCCGGTTCCCGACTACGAGGCGGCGGTCGGACGCTCGGTCAAAGGGCTGCGCATCGGCATCCCCAACGAGTACCGGGTGGCCGGCATGCCGGCGGAAATCGAGGCGCTGTGGCAGACCGGCGCTGACTGGCTCAAAGCCGCCGGCGCCGAGGTGGTGGAGGTCTCCCTCCCCCACACCCGGTACGCTCTGGCCGCATACTATATAGTGAACCCGGCTGAGGCCTCCTCCAACCTCGCCCGCTACGACGGGGTGCGCTATGGGCGGCGCGTCGACGGCCGAGATGTCATTGACATGTATGAAAAAACCCGCGCGGACGGGTTCGGCCGCGAGGTCCGCCGGCGGATCCTGATCGGCACCTATGTGCTCTCCGCCGGGTATTATGATGCCTACTACCTGCGCGCCCAGAAGGTCCGTACCCTGATCAAGAAGGATTTCGAGGACGCCTTCGCGGCCGGCGTCCACGCCGTGCTGACGCCGACCACGCCGTCGGCCGCCTTCGGGATCGGCGAAACATCGTCCGACGACCCGGTCGAGATGTACCTGAACGACGTGTTCACCGTGACGGTGAACATGGCGGGCTTGCCCGGTATCGCCATACCGGCCGGCCGCGATACCCAGAGCCTGCCGCTCGGCCTGCAGCTGATTGGCCGGCCGTTCGACGAGGAGACGCTGTTCGCGCTCGGGCACGTCATCGAGCAGGCGGCGGGAAAATTCACGCCCGAGCGCTGGTGGTAGTCGGCCGAAACGAGGTGATCTGAAAGCCAACGAGGCTCCGCCATGACGCTCGACCAGTTCCGCCGCACGCTGGCGCGTCGCGCTCCGCCGGAAGATATCGCGGCGGCGCTGGCCGCCTTGTGGTGGGCGGCCAAGGGCGACTGGGACAAGGCGCATGCGATCGTCATGGACGATGGCAGCCGCGAAGCCGCCTGGGTCCATGCCTATTTGCACCGAGTCGAGGGCGATCTTCCCAACGCGCGCTACTGGTATCGCCAAGCGGCGCGCGCGCCAGCGACAGCGCCGCTGGAGCGCGAGTGGGAAGAGATCGCCGCCGCCCTGCTGTGACGCGCCCTATGCTGTGAGGAAATATTACTTGGCTGTGCCCGTAGTGACCGGCGGCAAGTCCTGGTCACTGCCGACCTTCTTCTTGCCGCCCAACTCGCCGCCGCTCAGCAGGAAGACGACGGCCGCGATGGCAACGAGCCCGCCAAGCAAGGCTCCGAGATAACCATGCGATCGCTTGTCAGCCATGAAGAGCTCCGCTCGCATCTCGTTAGCTCAACGCCCGGTGCGCACGCCGGTTCCGGCGATTCCACTCGCCAAAGTTGCCGTAGCGGCGGCATGAATGTGGCGCGTTGCGGCTTTTCTGCGTCAACCGGGTCGCCGCCAAGAACGGGGCGCCCGCTTAAAAATCTAATCTATCGCAGGGAGACGAACGACACGGCCGCGCCGAAGACGATAAGCGAGGTGAACGCGAGCACGGCGCCGACCAGGATGGGGACGTAGTCCGACGTCCGCGACGCCTTCGGGCCGCCGGCCGAGCGCGTCGCCAGGGCGAGCAATTGGTCGCGCCGGTGCGCGATCTCGGCAATGTCGCGGGCGAGTTGATCGGCATCGCCGGCCGCGGCGGTGCTCGCTGGCTTGCCGCCGGTATCCGTCAGCGCCGCGGGTGCGCCGGAAGGATCGAGGACGAACAGCTCGCGCGCGGCGTCGGCCTCGGGCGAACTGGCGCGCGAGGCCCGCCGGAACAGGCTGGTCCATCGCCTCGGCCGCCGTCCCGCCAGCGCGCTCGGGACCGACTCGCCGGCAAGCGTGGCAAGGGCGTCATTGCCGTCGCGTGCACGGGCGGCACGGCTGCCGGCGTCGCGGGCGACGGAGGACGGCAAAGAATCCGCCTTGCGCGCGACGCGCTCGGCTTTGCCGGCGCCGACCTTGTCGGCCGCCGCGGTCCGCTCCGTTCGCATGCGAACAGGAGACGGTGTCTCGGTGCGCGCGTCAGCGGCGCGGTAGCCGCCGCTCGCCGGCGCAGGCGCCGGGGGCACCGGGCGCATCGACGCGGCCCAGGCGTTGACCCATTCGAAATCGTCTTCGAGGGCGCCGGCGTCACCACGCGTGTGTGGTTGGTCGGACATGACGGACCTTTGGCTGCGCCCTGATACCGCAAAGGTCTAGCGCCGACGACGGTAATCCTTCGTTAATCTTAAAGGTCGCGCCTAGACCGTCACCGGCTTCCCTTTTTCCGGCACGATCACCTTGGTGGAGTGGCTGGCCATTTCGGCGACGAAGGCATCGGCGTTCTGCTCGATGATCGGGAACGAGCCGTAGTGGCACGGGATCACGGCATCGAGCTTGAAGAAGCGCTTGACCGCAAAGGCGGCGGTGCGTGGCCCCATGGTGAATCGATCGCCGACCGGCACCATGGCGATCTTCGGCTGGTGCAGCTCGGCGATCAGCGCCATGTCGCCGAACACGTCGGTGTCGCCCATGTGATACACGGTCGGCTCGTTGGCCGCCTTGATGATCACGCCGCACGGATTGCCCAGATAGATCGGCATGCCGTCCTTGATGTCGCCGGAAGAATGATCGGCGCGCACCATGGTCACCGTGAAGCGGCCGAGATCGGTGGTCCCACCGGTGTTCATCGGGTTGAATTTTTCCAGGCCCTTGGCGGCGAGCCACATGCACAGGTCGTAGTTGGTGGTGACGGTCGCGCCATTCGCCTTGGCGATATCGAGCGTGTCGCCGACGTGATCGGCGTGTCCATGCGTGAGCACGATATGTGACACGTTCCTGGCGGCCGCCGCCTTGTCCGACACGAAGGCCGGGTTGCCGGTGAAGAACGGATCGATCAGCACTGCCGTGCCGGAAAAATCGAGGCGGAACGCGGAATGGCCGTACCAGGTGATCTGCATGGTTCTTCTCCCGTGCTGCGGTTTGCTGGCGGGAGCATAGAACGTGACAGCGCCGGTTCAACCGCGATTGGCCGTCTCTACGATGCGTGCTAACGCATCGCCATGGCCGCACCGATCCTGCCGCTGGTGGAAGCCGCCGCCCATTGGCCGCCGCGCGGCGTGCTGATCGGCCTCGATCTCGGCACCAAGACCATCGGCACGGCGGCGAGCGATCCCGACCGCCGCCTGGCCACCGGTATCGCGACGATCGCGCGCAAGACCTTCGCTCAGGATGCCGCGCGCGTGCTGGCCGCTGCCGGCGAACGGCGCGCCGTCGGCTTCGTGCTTGGCCTGCCGGTGAACATGGACGGCAGCGAGGGGCCGCGCGCGCAATCGACGCGAGCCTTTGCCCGCAATCTGGCGCGGCTGACCGAGCTGCCGATCGCGCTGTGGGACGAGCGCCTGTCGACGGCGGCGGTCGAGCGCGAGCTCATTGCCGCCGACGTCAGCCGCGCCAAGCGCGCCGCCGTGATCGACGCGCACGCCGCCGCCTACATCCTGCAAGGGGCGCTCGACCGTCTGGCACGCCTGCGGCCGAGCGAGTCAGGCGCTCAGCAGTTGGAATAGTCCCAGCGGCCATAGCCGCCGTACACGCCGCACGTCTGGCCCGGATAGGCGTAAGACCTGTAGCCCGCGTAGTACGGATCGGTCGCGTAGGCGCCATAGCCATAACCGTAGGCCGGATACGCACCGTAGGCGTAGCCGCCGTACGGATAGTAGCCGTAGTAGCGCGGCGCAGTCGCCGCAGCGATCGCAGCGCCGGCGAGCGCGCCGAAGGCAACGCCGGCCGCGACGCCGCCGCCGCGGCGCCAGTACACGTCCACCACATTGTCGGCAGCCGCCGCTTTCACGCTGCTGGCGCTGGAGAGGAGCGGTCCGGCGAATGACGGCGACGACGCCGTCATGACCATTGTGGCAGCAATAGCGAGCGCAAGGCCGCGCTGGCTCGATCCGGTCATGGCGATCTCCTTTTCCATCCAAGCGGTTCGATTGCCTCGGCTTGAGAACGCCGGCCCGCGCGCTCCAGTTCCCTGGCAGCGCAGCGGGAATAATCCGACAGATGCGCACGAAAAAGGCGGGCCGAAGCCCGCCCTTTCCGATCTAGTGTCAGCTGTGCGATCAGCACTGCGAGTAGTCTAGGCGTCCGTAGCCGCCGTCGACGGCGCAATTGTCCTGCGAGGCAGGCGCTGCACCGTAGTTGTAGAAGCCGTTGCCGATGTCCCGCGACAGGCC
Organism: Xanthobacteraceae bacterium; assembly: GCA_035259885.1. Lineage (GTDB taxonomy): Bacteria > Pseudomonadota > Alphaproteobacteria > Rhizobiales > Xanthobacteraceae > DATFWC01. Next base: position 3,895 of record DATFWC010000134.1, on the reverse strand, counting down.
GTAGGCGCCATAGGCACCGGGCGCATAGGCGTAGCTGTTATAGGCATTGCCGTACGCGCCATACGGATTGCTAGCGTAGGCACCGTAGCCATAGCGATACGGGTAGCCATACCCGTACGGATAGCCCGTCGCACCGCCGACGACCGCTCCGGTCGTGGCGAGTGCGCCACCCACGACCGCGCCGGTGGCGGCGCCGACGCCCGCAGCTGCCGCATAAGGCGCGCCGGTCGGGCCGGCATGCCGCCAATTCTGCATCAGGCGGGCTTGCGACTTGTGGTGCGGCTTGCGGTGCTTATAGCGCACCTCGGTGATGCCGTCGGCGTTGGCGGCCTTGAGGGCCGCGGTACCGGACGGAACCGGTGCGGCGATCAGCGGTGATGCTCCGAGCATCATGGCACCTCCCGCCGCGATGGCCAGGACATGCTTCTTGTTGAGCATCTTCTCGTCTCCATTGTTGCGCGTCACATATGTGTTGAATGTATGACGCTTGAAAAACCCCTCATTCCCTCATTCAAGCGACTGCGGCAGGCACGTTTCGAGGGTGCCCTGGCACAGGCTCTCGTCCGAAGGGAAAACGCGTGCGGCGCACAAGCGTTCCGCACCGCGCCAAAAGCGCGATTGAACAAATTGTGAATGTCGAGCGCGCGACCGTGACTTGCATGTCCGGGTTCCGCCACAGAGGCACGCCTCGAAGGATCAACCCGGCAGCGCCCGCATCAGCAGCAGCGACATCGCGTCGCTGTCGAACTGCGACGTGCCAAATGTCGCACCGCGGCGCTGCGCCAGGCGGGTCGTCGCGAACATGTCGGCGAGCGGCGCCGGCGCGCTTTCGGCCAGCGCCGCCGCCGCTGCCATCAGTGCGAGCTGCTCGACCGCGGCGCGGGCGTGACTCTCGCCGTCGGGCGCTGCGAGCGTTGCAGCGACCAACGCCGCGGCATCGCGCATGCCCGGCAGATCGATGCGGGCGAGCGCGGTGAGCACGGCGCGCGCCTCGTCCGCCTCGCGGCCGAGCGCGCGCATGACATCGAGGCACATGACGTTGCCGGATCCTTCCCAGATCGCGTTCACCGGAGCTTCACGATAGAGCCGCGCCAGCACACCCTCCTCGACGTAGCCGTTGCCGCCGAGGCATTCCATCGCTTCGTAGATGAAGGGCGGCGCGCCCTTGCAGATCCAGTACTTGACGGCCGGCGTGAGCAGCCGCGCACGCGCCGCTTCCGCGCGGTCGCGCGGCGCCAGATCGAACGAGCGGGCGAGCCGCATCACCAGCGCCACGGTTCCCTCCAGCTCGAGCGCCATGTCGGCGGTGACCGCGCGCATCATCGGCTGGTCAGCGAGACGTTTCTGGAACACGGTGCGGTGGCGCGTGTGATGGACGGCCTGAGCCAGCGCCATGCGCATCAGGCCGGCCGAGGCGATGGCGCAGTCGAGCCGCGTGAGCTGCACCATCTCGATGATGGTACGGACGCCCCTGCCCTCATCGCCGACGCGCCAGGCGAAGGCATCGACGAACTCGACTTCCGACGAGGCATTGGAGCGGTTGCCGAGCTTGTCCTTGAGCCGCTGCAGGCGCAGGCCGTTGACGCTGCCGTCGGGCGCGAAGCGCGGCATGGCGAAGCATGTGAGCCCGCCGGGAGCCTGCGCCAGCACCAGGAACACGTCGCACATCGGCGCCGACATGAACCACTTGTGGCCGGTAATGCGGTAGTCATCGCCCGAGCGCTCGGCGCGCGTGGAGTTGGTGCGCACGTCGGTGCCGCCCTGCTTCTCGGTCATGCCCATGCCAAGCGTGATGCCGCTCTTCTCCCACCACGGCAGGAACCGCGGGTCATATTGGCGTGAAAAGATGTTCGGCATCAGCCGCGCCAGCACGTCCGGCTCGACGTTGAGCGCACCCACCGAGGCGCGCGTCATGGTGATCGGGCACATATGCCCGTTCTCGACCTGCGCCACCATGTAGTAGCGCGCGGCGCGCGCCACCTCGCTCGGTGGCCCGGCGATGCTGCCGTCGCGGGTCCAGGTCATGACATGCAGCCCGGCGCCGATGCTCTCCGCCATGAACGCGTGATAGGCCGGGTGGAACTCGACGATGTCGCGGCGGAAGCCCTTGGCGTCGAAGGTTTTGAGCGTCGGCTCGTTCACGTTGGCCAGCCGCGCCCGATCGAACATTTCGGCAGAGCCCCAGTGGCGGCCGAATTGGCTCAAGGTTGCCGCCTCATCGGCGCCGTTCGCCTCGACGCTCTCCTGCAACGGCAAATCGCTGGCAAACAGGTCGATGTCCTCGTAGGGCGGCGACTGGTTGAGGACCTCGTGGGTGGCAACAGGCGGCGGTGCGGCCATGATGTGCTCCATGACCACGACAATACCACGTCTCGTGGAGGCCCATGGCTGCAGGGTGCACGGCCGGTCGACATGCCCGGCGCACAGGGCTGTGCGGCACTACGGCCGCTTGGTCAATGGCCCGCCGAATGAGTAAGCTCGGCGCGGTCGGGCAGCTTCGCGTCTTGCCCCCAACGCCAGCACACCAATCAAGAACAAGCTCTGCCGCAAAAGGCAGCACGGGAGAGAGGACCCAATGGCAAAGCTCAATATCAATGGCACCGTTCATGATGTGGAGGTGGAGCCGGATACGCCGCTCTTGTGGGTGATCCGCGAGCAGGTCGGCCTCACCGGCACCAAGTATGGGTGCGGGGTCGCCCAGTGCGGCGCCTGCTCGGTGCACATCGACGACGTGGTGGTGCGCTCATGCTCGCTGCGGGTCGCCGACGTCAAGCCGACCGACCGCATCGTCACCATCGAGGGCCTGTCGGCCACGAGCTCGCATCCGGTGCAGAAGGCCTGGGCGGCGATCGACGTGCCGCAGTGCGGCTACTGCCAGTCCGGGCAGATCATGGCGGCGGCGGCGCTGCTCAAGAAGAACCCGCGGCCGAGCGATGCCGACATCGACACCGCCATGACCAATATCTGCCGCTGCGGCACCTACCAGCGCATCCGCGCCGCCGTGCACATGGCGGCGAATACGACCCGCAGCGGATCGCTCGAGCCCGGCTCGCACGCGCCCGCCACCGAAACGTCCACGCTCTAAAGGCTCGGGGAGGTCTGCCGTGAACAGAACGCATGAACTCTCGCGCCGCACCTTCATGGTCGGCACCGCTGCCGCCGGTGGGCTGGCGCTCGGATTCCACCTGCCGCTGACATCCGCCGCGGCGCAGAGCGCGGCCGCGGCCGGCGATGCCGAGGTCAATGCCTGGGTCGTCATCCGCGCCGACGACACCTGCGTGATCCGCATCGCCCGCTCGGAAATGGGCCAGGGCACGCTCACCGGCCTCGCCCAGCTCGTGGCCGAAGAGCTCGAGTGCGACTGGAAGAAGGTGACGACCGAATCGATCACCGCCGGCCAGAACCTCGCGCGCAAACGCGTGTGGGGCGAGATGGCGACCGGCGGCAGCCGCGGCATCCGCGTGTCGCAGGACTATGTCCGCCGTGGCGGCGCCGCTGCCCGCATCATGCTGCTGCAGGCCGCCGCCAACGAGTGGAACGTGCCGGCGAGCGAGCTCAAGGTGGCCGACGGCATCATCACGCACCCCGCGTCCGGACGCCAGACCAGCTACGGAAAAGTGGCGGCCGCCGCCGCGCAGCTGACCGCGCCCGACCCGAAGAGCATCACGCTCAAGGATCCGAAGGATTGGAAGATTGCCGGCAAGCCGATGAAGCGGCTCGACACCGCCGACAAGCTCAACGGCAGCAAGGTCTACGCGATCGACGTGAAGCTGCCCGGCATGCTGTGCGCCGCCATCAAGGATTGCCCGGTGTTCGGCGGCAAGCTCGTGAGCTATGACGAGAGCAAGATCAAGGACCGTCCGGGCGTCCGCCGCATCGTCAAGGTGAACGACAC
>DATFWC010000133.1:0-3374 GCA_035259885.1 Xanthobacteraceae bacterium | reverse complement strand
GCGATTTCCGTCGGGCAGATGACGACCTCGGTGTTCGCCGCCATGGCGGTGCAATGGACGGTCGCCCGCGCGGTGTGCGACGGCCTGATCAAGGACCACCTGCCGTTCGCCCGCACCGCCAAGGGCGGCCTGGGCCGGCGGGCGCGGGAATTTCCCGCCTTCTGGGAAGCCGTGCTGGGCGTGCTCCTGGTGCTCGGGGCCGTCGTTCTGGTGGCTACCAATGCGCAGGAGGTCCGCGAGATCAACGTGTTCGCCGCCGTGCTCCTGGTCCAGAGCCTGCCGTTCCTGGCTGCCGCGGCGCTCGCCGCGCTGGAAAACTCGCGCGCCAACGAGTTCGTGTTCTGGACCAGCCTGGCGCAGCGCTTCGCCGAAGTCCTGCCCCGGCGCGCCCGCGTGGCGGCCCGCCAGGAGTCGGTCGTCGGCAGCCAGAAGCCCGTCATTGGCGAATAGTGGGTGGCGAATGGCGAATGGGACTTGGCCCTTTCGCGATTCCCTATTCGCCATTGGCTATTCGCCAGGTAACGCCGTCTCCACCAGCCGCGCCCAATAGGACGCCCCCACCGGGATCGCTTCGTCGTCGAAGTTGTAGGCCGGATGGTGCAGCCCGGCGCTGTCGCCGTTGCCCACGAAGATGAAGGCGCCGGGACGCGCGTTGAGCATGAAGGAAAAATCCTCCGCCCCCATCACCGGCGCCACGTCGGTGTCGACGCGGTCCGCGCCGGCGATCTGTCCCGCGACGCTCGCCGCGAAGGCGGCCTGCCGCGCATGGTTGCGCGTCACCGGGTAGTCGCGGGTGTAGGTGAGCGTCGCCTTGCCGCCGTGCAGTTCCGCGGTGGCGCGCACGATCTCGCCGACCCGCCGCTCCAGGAGGTCGCGCGTCTCGGGGCGGAAGCTGCGCGCCGTCCCGCCGAGCTTCGCCGTCTGCGGGATGACGTTGTCGGTGCTGCCGGCGTGGAACGTCGAGATCGAAACTACCGCCGAATCCACCGGATCGACGTTGCGCGACACGATCGTCTGGATCTGGCTGACGATGTGCGCCCCGATCACGATCGGATCGACCACGAGATGCGGCCGCGCCGCATGGCCGCCAACGCCTTCGATGAGGATCGTGATGCGATCGGCCGCCGCCATGATCGGCCCCTGGCGGATGGCGAACTGGCCGACCGGCAGGCCGGGAAAGTTGTGCATGCCATAGACTTCCTCGATGGCGAAGCGCTCCATCAGGCCGTCCTTCACCATGGCGCGTCCGCCCGCCCCGCCTTCTTCGGCCGGCTGGAAGATCACCACTGCGGTGCCGCCGAAGTTGCGGGTCTCCGTCAGATATTTTGCCGCGCCGAGGAGCATCGCGGTGTGGCCGTCATGGCCGCAGGCGTGCATTTTGCCCGGGACGGTCGAGCGGTATGGCACGTTCGTCTCTTCCTCGATCGGCAGCGCATCCATGTCGGCGCGCAGCCCGATCACTTTCAGGCCGCCGCCGGCCGGCTTGCGGCCGCGGATCACGCCGACCACGCCGGTGCGGCCGATGCCCGTCACCACCTCGTCGCACCCGAAGTTTTTGAGCTTCTCGGCCACGCTGGCCGCGGTGCGATGTACCTCGTAAAGAATCTCCGGGTTGGCATGGAAATCGCGGCGCCAGGCGGTGATCTCCGGATGGAGCGCGGCGATGCGGTTGACGATCGGCATGAAAGACTCCTGACGCGAAGCTTTGGCGCATCGCGATCGTGGATTTGCTGCTGATGATACCAAATCCGATGACCGGCGGGGCAACCGTCAGCCGCCGTACAGGGATGCCGCGATGTCACCCCGCCAGCAGATTGCGAAAGACCGGAGGAGTCCCTAAACAGAGCGCGCCAAGAGCCCGTAGCTCAGATGGTAGAGCACCTGACTTTTAATCAGGTGGTCCTGGGTTCGAGTCCCAGCGGGCTCACCAATAAAATCAATGGCTTGGCCAGAATTTTCTCTCGGGTGGCTTCCCAGATTTCTCATCCAGCGCATGGGAAGCAACCCGAGCCCTGCGCAGCGTGCATCGTTTCTCGCCTACGCTTGCTCCCACGCCGCGCGGAAAGCCGCACAAGCGGCCTTTGCGCGTGTCCGCATAGCCGTGATTGCGCAGCGGCGGCCGAACCACCGCCGACAAGCACCACATCCAATCGCGAGCGCACCACCCGGCTTGAATATGCGGCCGATGACCTTCCCATCGGGGCCGATCACGTCGAAGTCGTCCACGTTGGCGGGATAGTTGCGCGGCGGATCGCGTGGGCGGCGAAGCGTGCGCATAGGAGCCGACTCCACCCTTGTCATTTCTTACGCGCGACGGCCCGACCGTGGAATCCTCGGCCCGTGCCACGCCAGAAAAGCCCGACACCATCAACGCCGCTTGTTGCACAGTGCCCCTTGGTCGTAACGAGCGACATTGTCGAAAACGCCGTTCTAACTCCGGTCCGACTACAGCGAACCGGCGGCAGGTGTCACGGTCTTGCTCGACCACGGCACGGGCCATCTCGGGGACGCCGAGGGCGAACGCTCAGCGGCGACGAGAACCTCATCGGTTCGGCGTTCATCTGGCTGTCCGTGGCCAGCCGGTAGCCAGCGCGACCATTCGCATGGCGCTCGCGGCTGGCGCCGGCCGCAGCGTGATCGCGATTTTCGATTCTCAATGCTCATTTGTCGGATCAATGCCCGCAACTCCGCTGAGATCGGCGGCGCGACGCCCAGATTTCCCGACTTCCAGCACCAATAGCGACGAAAGCCGGCGTGTGAGCTACTTCACAAGTCACGTTGCACAAAACGTGTACGTTATCTGTGCCTCAAGTGAAAGTTTGGGCGCCGCGTGGCGCAATATCTGGATAAGAGTGTTTGCGATGGCAACCATTGTCGTAACTCCGACCAAACTTCAGAAAATTGAATACGATGTAACGACGGTCGAAGGTGCGGCCCGCGTCACGGTCGTTACTGGAGCATTGCCTTTTTTCTTTCAAGCTACCTCGTCAGGCCCCCCTGTAGCTCAGACTATCAGTATCAAGGCGCTTCTCGATCCGGCTCTCACACCGGGACAGTTCCGCCGATCAACAGCGACCGCATCTTTGGCCAACATATTTCATATTTCGAACGCCGTTCCGAACAATGCCCAATGGATTATCGACGACGCTCAGGCCACCCTCGATGATGAAGCCGGCAAAGTCCAGCTTGTGGTCGATGTCGTATTCAACGTGAGTGGCAGCACGGCGGCAGGCGCTCAATCGATTATGTTCCAGGTTACTACGCTGGCGAAAATTTAACAGGAGCGCGCGCTGTCATGCGACGAGCTTGAGCAAATAGCAGGCGAATCACTCGCCACTTGCGCATCGGCAAGGTCGTCTTGCCCGAAGGTCAAA
>DATFWC010000132.1:0-4926 GCA_035259885.1 Xanthobacteraceae bacterium | reverse complement strand
TGCCCAGCGCCATCACGGCGCCCCGGAGGGCGTCGAGGCCGGGCCCATGGTCGCGCACGACGGTGAAGGACGGCGGCATGGTGGCGGTGAGTAGTGAATAGTGAGTAGTGAGTAGCGAATGGCGAGCAGCGAATCGACCCTTTTCCCTACTCGCCATTCGCTATTCGGTGGCTGGAGCATGATCCCGAAAAGTGGGTACCGGTTTTCGGAAAAGATCATGCTCCAAGCATAACTTAGAGCGAGATGGCGATTCGAAGAAAAGTCATCTCGCTCTACGCGGCGGCCGGCTCGTCCAGCACCTCGCGCACCTTGGTGGCGAGGTCGCGCCGGCGGAACGGCTTGCCCAGGAGATGCTGGCTGTTGACCTGGCCGCTCAGCGGGACGTCGAGCATGCCGTGGGAGAAGCCGGAGGTGTAAAGCACCTTGAGCGACGGCCAGCGCTCGCGCAGCCGCTCGGCGAGTTCGCGGCCGTTCATCGAACCCGGCATGACGATATCGGTGAACAACAGATCCGGCATGGTCACGCCGTGCACGCGATCGAGCGCATCAGCGGCGTTTTCCGCCGCGATCACGCGATAGCCCAGCCCCAGGAGCTGCTGCTCGGTGTGCTTGCGCACGAGCGGATCGTCCTCGACCAGGAGGATCGTCTCGCCGCCAGTCGGCAGGTCGACCGGCGCCTTCTGGCGCACGGCGGCGGTGTCGGCCGGCACATCGGAGCGCGGGAAGTACAGCCTGACCACCGTGCCCATGCCGAGTTCCGAATAGATCTTCAGATGTCCGCCCGACTGCTTGACGAACCCGTAGACCATGCTCAGCCCCAGGCCGGTACCCTTGCCGACCGGCTTGGTCGTGAAGAACGGCTCGAACGCCCGCTCCAGTACGTCGGGCGGCATGCCGCCGCCGGTATCGCTGACGCTCACCATGACGTATTCGCCCGGCGCGGCGTCGGCGTTCATGGCGGCAAAACCTTCGTCGACCTCCACGTTGGTGGTCTCGATGGTGAGGCGCCCGCCTTGCACCATGGCGTCGCGGGCATTGACCGCGAGGTTGAGCACGGCGGCCTCGAGCTGGCCGGGATCGACCTTGGCCGGCCACAGGTCGGCGGCCGGGCGGAACTCGATGGCGATGTGCTCGCCGAGCGTGCGCCGCATCAGCTGCTCCATGCCTTCCACCAGGGTATTGAGGTCGGTCGGCCGCGGCTCCAGCACCTGGCGGCGGCCGAAGGCGAGCAGCCGCTTGGTCAGGTCCGCTCCGCGCTCGGCCGCCATCCGCGTAGCCTCGGCGAGCGGCCGCAGCTTCTCGTCGGTCATGCGGTCGGCGAGCACATCGGCGTTGAGCAGGATGGCGGTGAGCAGGTTGTTGAAGTCGTGCGCCACGCCGCCGGTGAGCTGGCCCACGGCTTCCATCTTCTGCGCGTGGGCGAGCTGCGCTTCCGCGTGCTTCAACTCGGTCACGTCGACGCCGATCGTGCCCACGGCTTCCACCGCGCCGCCGGCATCGAGCAGCGGGAATTTTGTGAACAGCACAGTGCGCGGTCCCGACGGCGAGGTGACGACGATTTCCTCCTGTACCTGCTGTCGCGTGGCAATGACCTTCAGATCCATGTTGGTCTGGGCATCGGCGCGCTCCTTGACAAAGATGTCATAGGCGGTCTTGCCCACCGCCTGCGCGGTGGTGATGCCGAGCCGCTCCTGGAACGCGCGGTTGACGAAGCTGTAGCGGCCATGCAGATCCTTCTCGGTGATCATCAGCGGCGTGTGGTCCATCAGCGCGCGCAGCCGCTCCTGGCTGGCGCGCAACGCCGCGTCGGTCTCCATCAGGCGCGCGGTGGCCCGGGTGCGGTCGCGGATCTCGCGCATGATCAGATAGGCGGCGAGCAGGAGCGCGATGCCGAGCGCCGCCGTCAGCCCCGCCGCCAGCAGGCTGACGTGCCACCATCCGGCCAGCACGTCCTTCTCGGCCAGCGAGACCGCGACCACCAGCGGCGGGAATGACGACAGCCGATAGGCGGTGAGGTACGAGCGCCCGCCCTCGGTGAGCGGCCCGCGCAGGCGGCCGCCCGCCGGGTTCTGCCGCTGGGCTGCGAAGATCGGGTTGTTCTGCGCCGGCTCGCCCATGGGATCGCCGATGGACGGCTCGCGGAACACCACGACGCCTTCCGGGTGCAGCACGGTGATCATTCCGTGCGGGCCGACGTCGACCGAGCGGTAGAACTCGCGCAGCTGCTCCGGCTCCAGCGTCGCCATGATCACGCCGGTGAAGCGGCCGTCCGGCCCGGTCAGCGCCCGTCCCAGCGGCAGCAGGACGTGACCCGTGGCGGGGCTGCGTGCTGGCCGGTCGGCGATCAGGCTGCCGTCGGGCCGGCGCGACAGCTGCTGGAACAGGAAGTGATCGCTGCGCGACTGGCCGGCGATGCCGGGCATGGTCGAGGCCGTGACGACCCCTTTGTCATCCAGCAAGGTGATCGACGACACGCTGGAGATGCCGGCATGGGCGGCCTTGAGCACCGGTGTCCAAGTGTCCGTCCCGGCCCTTGGGCCGCCCACCCGCTCGCTGTGCAGCGCCAGCTGCACCAGCGCGGCGTCGACGGCGTCGACCGAGCGCCGCAGGTGCTCGGTGAGGATCAGGTCCAGATTTTCCGCCCGGTGCTCGCCGGCCTTGATGGTCTGGTCGTAGCGGTACCACAGCAGCAGGATCCACAGCGCGGCGAACACGAGGAAGACGCCGATCAGCGCCAGATTGATCCTGGTGCGGAGCCGATCGGATTGAGCGCCACCCGGACGCAGCTGCGTTTTCACCAGCATCCTGTCCTCGTTACCGGCACACTCGGAACGCGCCAACCGGCAACTGACGCACGGCCGAAGCAACGAAGCCGTAGCAATTGGTACGATCGTAGTCGACCACCGGGACCCGCGAGGGCAAGCGATTCCTAAGCGTTATTGCTTACTTGGCACGCTCGCTCGCGTCCAGCACGCGATTGGCCCGCAGTCCGCTGCAGCCGCCCGCGATGGCGGCACCCGAGTCCGCGCCGGCCCAACGATCCGTTAACGCTGCAATGATTTGCCAAAGCAGAAAAACGCGGGCGCCGAACCGGCCGCCTCCTCGGCCCGACCCGAAAAAACCTCTACGTCGTGGTGGGTTCCGGTTAACCGGATGTTCAATTGCCCTTGCTAGGTTTCGCACGATTGGCACGGGGCTGGCTCGATCCGGGGGGATGCAAATCCTTTAGGTCCAGTCGTGAGGACAACGGCGCGCGCCGCTGCGGCGCGAGTCGAGGCGCGTAGCGGAGTTGAGACGATGGCAGTTGATCTGTCGATGCCGATTCTCGTGGTTGACGACTACAACACGATGATTCGCATCATTCGCAATTTGCTCAAGCAGTTGGGTTTCGAGGACATCGACGATGCCTCGGACGGCTCCGCCGCGCTCGCCAAGTTGCGCGAGAAGAAGTACGGCCTGGTGATCTCGGACTGGAACATGGAGCCGATGACCGGCTACGAGCTCCTGAAGGAAGTGCGCGCCGATCCCGGCCTCAACAGGACGCCGTTCATCATGGTGACGGCCGAATCCAAGACCGAGAACGTCATCGCGGCGAAGAAGGCGGGCGTGAACAACTACATCGTCAAGCCGTTCAACGCGCAGACCCTCAAGACCAAGATCGAGGCGGTGTTCGCCGAGTAAGGCGCCGTGGCGGGCCTCTCGTCCGCCGCCGTGCTGAAAGCAGGCCCCCGCAGAATCAAGAACGGGCGGACGGCGCAGGGGGCGCCGGCCCGTCGATCACGGGGGCATGGACAGGAGAAGCGCGATGCCAAGGGTGGAAGCCAGCCATTTCGACGGCCTGATCGACTTTCTGCGCCAGAAGCGCGACAACGTCACGTTTCACGACATCATCAAGCTGGCGGAAGTCTCGGCCCAGTCGCTGCAGAGCTTCTTTCATGCCATGGACACCAAGGTCTATGGCGAGCTGCGCGAGATCGCGCAGTACATCGAGTCGATGCGGCAGAAGATCGGGATGCTGCAGGTCAACGACCTCAAGAACAGCCGCATCCCGCTGGCCGGCCAGGAGCTCGGCGCCATCGTCGAGTCGACCGAGCAGGCGACCAACACGATCATGGAATGTGCCGAGGCCGTGATGGCCGCCGATGCCAGCGATCCGGTCGCCTACAAGGCGCTGGTCGACGAGAAGATGATGATCATCTTCGAGGCCTGCTCGTTCCAGGACATCACCGGCCAGCGCATCGCCAAGGTGGTGGAGACGCTCGAGCATATCGAGACGCGCGTCGCGCGCTTCGCCGACGTCGTGCACGAGGGCGATTTCGAAGGCTTCCTCAACGACCGCGAGCGCAACCGCGCCGAGCGCAAGCGGAAGCTCCTGCTCCACGGCCCGCAGCTCAACGGCCAGGGCAACGCCCAGAACGACGTCGATCAGCTGTTCGATTGAAGCCGGCCTGACCGTAGCCCGGATGAAGCTCGTAAGCGCAATCCGGGATGCGGCGAACCACGCGTTGACTACCGCGTGATGGGCCGTGCCGCCGCCGGCCGCTGGCGCGGCTCGGCGATCTGCCGCACCAGCCCGATCAGGGCGCGGCGCGTGGCTTTGTCCGCGACGCGGGAGAACGCCAGCACCAGCTTCAGGTGCTGCGGGTGCGCCAGCAACGCCTGCGGGGAGGCGACCTCCGGCCCGTCGGCATCGTCGACACCCTCGAACAGCGTCAGCAGGGAGACCTCCAGGGTCGCCGCGATGCGGAAGAGTCGACCGGCCCCCATGCGGTTCCTGCCCTTCTCGTATTTCTGCACCTGCTGAAACGAGACGCCAAGCTGGTCGGCGAGGTTGGTTTGCGACAAGCGTTTGGCCAAGCGCTGGATGCGGATATTGCGGCCGACCAGCCGGTCGATGGCGTCTGGGGATTTCGCGGACATAAGTCT
>DATFWC010000131.1:0-5498 GCA_035259885.1 Xanthobacteraceae bacterium | reverse complement strand
TGAGCGTGTCGGCGCCCACCGCGGCGGCGCCGGCCTGCACAAGGAACCGGGCGCCGTCGACGCCCGGCCCCGGCGAGTTGGCGCCCTTGTACAGATCGGAGTTGGCGCTGAAGTACTGACCCCATCCGGTGCGGATGAGGATCGTGTCGCCGCGTTCCAGATCGACTTTCTGGGCCTTGGCAGTGCGCTCGAGATGCTGCGCCGTGATCTCGAACTGCGCCGGCAACGGCGTGAGGTTGCCGTTGGTGAAGCGCGCGACGTCCAGCATCACGCCGCGGGTGACGAGCCGCCCGTTGGGATAATGGGCGATGTCGAGGTTGGCGCCGACACCGCTGCGGCCGATGCCGCGGGTATCGGCCGTCGCGGCGAACGCGTCGACGCCGCCGAACAGTTTTCCCTCGCGGCCGATATGGCCGATGGCGTCGATGCTGGGCGCACCGTGCTGGCCGCTGAACTGCTGAATCTCCGAGGTGAACGAGAGCTTGCCGTCGCCGAAGGTTCCGAAAGTGGAACTGTGCGTGGCATTGAGGAACATGCTGTAGGGCGGGTTGACGGACGCGATCGGCGAGTTCTCATCCCACACCGGCGCCAGGTCGAAGACGCGGGCGCCGGTCACGTCGCGGATGAACTTGCGCACCTTGCCCGATCCCTCGGCTATCGCGGGGGCGGCAGCCCCGGCCGCCGCCAGCCCGGCTGCCGCCAGGGCGAAGCTGCGAACGAAATCGCGGCGCGCCAGCGCGCCCGCGTCATTATTCCGATTGTCACGGTTGTCATGAGTCATGGCTTCCCTCCCCTGCCTCAAGGATCGCCGGCTGCCGCCACGCGACGCTTGCAACCGTGGCGGGGCGGCGCCATCGAAAAAGCCGAGCCGGATTGGCTCGACGATGTGGAAAAAGGACTTCGTGCGAGAGAAAGAGGCAGCGTGTGCCGCTGCCTCTTACTTGTCATGGCTCGCCTTCAGTGCGCGAGCGGGTCCGGCCGGATCTGGAAGTGCACGGCAAGCGGCTTTGAGCCCTTGCCGCCTTCGCGCAACCATGGCGTGCGGTCGCCGCTGGCGGTCCACAGGCCGCGGCCCTTCCAGCCGCCATTCGGATCGTCGATGCGCCCGTCGAAGCCCTTGGCATAGAAGCCGAGCGGATACGGCACGCGCAGCGAGATCATCTGGCCATCCTTGAGCGCGACCAGACCGCCCATCAGGTTGGCGGTCGACATCGGGACGTTCTCGCCAAGCCCGAACGTGTTGTGCTGGTCGACCCAGGTGTAGTAGCTCGACTCGGCGCTGTTGTCGCCGAGGCCGTCAAAGCCCGGGCCCGGATACTTGTAGAACGACCAGCCTTCCGGGCAGTGGTTGCCGGTGGCGTTCGGCCCGTTGAGCGGACCCTTGCACTTGCGCCGGTCGAAGCTCACGAGATGGCCGCTCGACGCCGAGCCCCATGCGACGCCATCCTTGTCGATGTCGCCGCCGCGGATGCCGAAGGCCGGCGTTGGCACGTTGTAGACTTCCGACAGGCCGGTCTTGGGATCGAAGCGCAGGAACCCGGGAGGCCCGCCGAACACGCCGACCGTGTACCAGATCGATCCGTCGGTCGGATTCGGCATCACGGCGTAAGGCCCGGAGCCGGGAACGATGCGCTTGTCCTTGGCCGGGTCGGTCGGCTGGTTGGGCTCGACATAGTCGTCGCGCTTGCCGTTGGCGTTGGTGTCGAGGATGAATGGCGACCAGCCCTGCGCCTTGGCGGCGTCGCCGGTCTCCTCGAAGATCCTCGTGTTGACCCAGCCGGCGACTGGACCGGTGCCGCTGAGCCACAGCGTATCGTCGGCATCGTACCCGAACTGCGGATGATGCGTGCCGAAGCAAGTGTCGATGAAGGTGTACTTCTTCGTCTTGGGGTCGAGCATGGCGACCTGCCGCGGCGAGCGGTCGAGCGGGAACACTTTTGCCGAGGGATGATCCGAGCCCTTCTTGCAGAAGTCCGGATTGTCCATGCCGCGCACCGTCGCCGCGATCCACAACCGGCCCTTCTTGTCGAACATGGCGTTGTGGTTGTTGGCGCGCGTGTCCCAGAGCTTCTCGTCGCCCCAATAGGCTGACGCCGCCAGCGGCTTGACGCTGGCCGCATGGCCGGGGCCGAGCGACTCGGGCATCTGCGGATCGCGCACCGGCATCTTGAAGAACGACACCTTGCTCGCCTTGGGGTCGAGGATCGGCATGTTGTCGGTCGAGTATTCCGGCGAGCCGTAGAGCGGCCCGTTGGCGTTGACCGTCGGATTGCGCCGGTCGGACGCGATCAGGTCGTGCAGGTAGCGGTTCGGTTCGCCCCACTCCCACCAGGTCACGACGATGTTGCGCTCGAGGCCTTTAGGCCGCTCCGGCGTCGCCTTGGGCAGCGCGCCCTTCTCGATGTCCTGCGTCCAGGCGGCGAGATACTTGAACGGAGCGCCGCCGAAATTGCCGGCAAGCTGGTTGGTCATCTGCTCGCCCGACTGGCCCGACTGGATGCGGCGCATCCACGCCTCTTCGTGCGTCTTGAATTCGCCGAGCGCCGACGGGATCGTGCGCGTCGCCGTCTGGCCGAGCTGATGGCACCCGATGCAGCCGATGTTCTTCATCTGCTTGAGCCAGTCGACCTGGGTGAGCTTCTCGGGAATCTCGCTCTTGCCGCCGAACTGGTCCTGGCCCGGAATCTTCATCATCGAGTACCAGTAGATCGCCGGATAGTATTGCGCGGCCGCCTTCTCGTCGGGCGCCGACGTGGCCTTCAGGTTCAGCGTCTTGCCGGTCTCGCTCTTCTGCTTCGGCGAGTCCACGAGCCCGTAGCCGCGCACCCACACGTCATAATTGGCCTTGGGCAGATCCGGGATGAGGAAGCGCCCCTGATCGTCCGTCACCACGATGCGGGCGAACTTGGTGGGAAGATCGCTGGTCTCGGCGATCACCCACACGCCTGCCTCCGGGCCGTTCGACCCGGTGACCACGCCGCCGATGTCGGTGGCGCCCACGGTGACGGTGGGCTGCTGCGCGCTCGCCGGCGTCGCCGCCACGAGACCGAACAACAGCAGCATCCAGAGCCTGAATGTCATGGAAGTCCTCCCGCGTATAAAAGCTTTTGGGTAAGCCGAACGGCTTGCCCAAGCCTACGCCGGGGCTGCGGGCAAGAAAAGAGTTGAAACGGCATGGCGCCGTTGCCCCGCCGACGTCGGCAGGACGGCCTTGCGCCGCAAACAGGGCCGCTGTCAGCCGGCCGGAGTGGCAGGTCCGGGATCGGCCGGGATGGTGGTGGCGGGGGTGGAGGTGGTCGCGCGCAACGGGCGCTCCTCCATGGCGGCGACGGCGGCGAAGGCCAAGCTCAGGCACACCGCAGCGGCCACGAACACCCAGCGGAACACCTCGGCGAAATCGATCCCGAGGCTCGCCGCGAAGGCGCCGAGCGAAGCGGCGCCCCGCTCCGGCACGGCCCCGAGCCAGGCGAGGATGATCGCTCCCATGACGGCGACCACCAGCGCACTGCCGAGCGAGCGGAAGAAGTTCATGGCGCCCATGGCGACGCCGACCTGATGGCGCGGCACCGCGTTCTGGATCGACACGGTGCACACCGGATAGACCGTGCCGATGGCGATCGCCACCACGGTCAAGAGCGCGATCACGCCCCTGAGGGGCATCGCCGGCGACCAGGCGAGCCATGCCAGCGCCGCCACGCCGAAGGTAAGGCCGACCAGCGGCACCCACTTGTAGTAGCGCAGATACATCATGGCGCGCCCCGACATGATCGAGCCGGGCGTGGTGAGCGCTACTATCGGGATCATGGCGAGGCCGGAATCGGTCGCCGACAGCTTGTGCACGACCTCGTAGTAGAGCGGCACGAAAATGGTCAGGCCGATCGAGGTGCCCATGGCGAAGGAAGTAGCGGCCGTGCCCCAGCGCATCACTGGATTGGCCAGCACGGGCAGCGGCAGGAACGGCTCGGGCGCGCGCATGAGACGCAGCGAGAAGGCGAATGAGAGCAGCAGCGAACTCACCATCAGCCCGATGATGATCGACGAGTTCCAGGCGAAGCGGCCGCCGCCCCAGGTGAGCGCCAAGAGCAACGGGATCGCGGCCGCCATCAGCAGCACGGCGCCGGCAAGATCCAGCCGGTGCGGCCGGTCGTGGCGCGGCAGGTTTTTCAGCCGCCGCTGCGTCATCAGCGCCGCCGCAATGCCGAGCGGCAGGTTGACCCAGAACACCAGCGACCAGTGAAAGTGCTCCGACAGAACGCCGCCGAGCACCGGACCAAGCGCGCCGGCGCTCACCCACACCGAGCCCATATAGGCCTGCCACCGGCCGCGCGCGCGCGGCGCGATGACGTCGGCGAGAATCGACTGGGCGACCGGAAGGATGCCGCCGCCGCCGAGCCCCTGCAGCCCGCGGCCGAGCACCAGCAGCACCATGCTGGGCGCCAGCGCGCACACCGCCGAGCCCAGCACGAAGACGCCGATGCCGGCGAGCATCACGGCGCGGCGGCCATACATGTCGCTGAGCTTGCCGTAGAGCGGCGCCACCGCCGTGGAGGTGAGCAAGTATGCGGTGACGATCCACGACAAGTTCTCGAAATCGTCAAACTGGCGGCCGATGGTCGGCATCGCGGTGGCGACGATTGTCTGGTTCAGCGCCGCCAGGAACATCGCCAGCATCAGTCCGACGACGATGGCGCGGACCTCGGCATGGCTGAACGCCTTCTCGGCCGGCCTGCTCCTCGCGGACTCGACGGCCTTGGGCTTGGGCGGAACCGGATGCTGCGCGGGATTGATTCGTTCTTTGCGGGCGGTCGCTTGAGATGAACTCATCAGGGGGTAAAAAGAGGGGTTTTGAGGCTGTAACGAGGGGTTTTGAGGCTGTTTCGATGTTCTCTTTGCAAAATGGCTGCGCATTCGCGCTTAAGCAATGGGTAGAACCACAACGCAGCCATGCGGCCGACAGCGTACGGAATGTCGCGTACGCAACAATCCGCGAATCGTAGCAGAATCCGATTGTTAATGGCCCGAATCAGGAACCGGGCGCTGTGACGCAACGTTAGTAGGTCACGCTCGCAAGCGCAGAGAAACTGGCTTGATCGCAGCAAAGGAGAATTGAGACATGTGCGACTACAGCCTCCATCACGTCATGTCGCGGCCGGCAGCGGTTGGCGATAAGCTGGTGTCAACCACGTTCCCCGGCACCATCACCCGCGGTTTTGCTCCGGAAGGCGACCCGAACACCGCCATTTGCCTGATGCCCGGCACCGAAATCGCGTTCGATGACGAGATCCGGTACTACGAGGAGGTCACGCATTTCCCGACCCGCAAAGGCGGCAAGGTTGCCCGTTTCCGGCAGATCGACCTCGATAATGCCTATGCGCACCACGATGCGCTGGAATTTCCCGACGGCCAGATCGTCCTGGTGACCCGGCTGTGCGAAGGTCAGCACGCGACCGTGCTGCAGCTGCCGGTCCAGCCGCAGGACGAGGCCGCGAAGACGGAAG
>DATFWC010000130.1:0-2338 GCA_035259885.1 Xanthobacteraceae bacterium | reverse complement strand
GCCAGCTTCAAGTTCTTCCTCTACACGCTGCTCGGCTCGGTGCTGATGCTGCTCGCCATCATGGCGATGTACTGGGACGCCGGCACCACCGACATTCCCTCGCTCATGCGCCACGCCTTCCCGCGCGGCATGCAGACCTGGTTGTGGCTCGCCTTCCTGGCCTCGTTCGCCGTCAAGCTGCCGATGTGGCCGGTGCACACCTGGCTGCCCGACGCGCATGTGGAGGCGCCGACCGCCGGCTCGGTGATCCTGGCCGCGATCCTGCTGAAGATGGGCGGCTACGGCTTCCTGCGCTTCTCGCTGCCCATGTTTCCGGCCGCCTCGCACGACCTTGCGCCGCTCATCTTCGCGCTGTCGGTCGTGGCCGTGATCTACACCTCCCTGGTCGCCCTGATGCAGGAGGACGTCAAGAAGCTCATCGCCTATTCCTCCGTCGCCCACATGGGCTTCGTTACCATGGACATCTTCGCCGTGACGGCGCAGGGCATCGCTGGCGGCATCTTCCAGATGGTGTCGCACGGCATCGTGTCGGCGGCGCTGTTCCTCTGCGTCGGCGTCATCTACGACCGCATGCATACGCGCGAGATTGCGGCCTATGGCGGGCTGGTCAACCGCATGCCGCTCTATGCGGCGGCCTTCATGGTGTTCACGCTGGCCAACGTGGGCCTCCCCGGCACCTCGGGCTTCATCGGCGAGTTTTTGTCGCTTATCGGCACCTTCCAGGTCAACACCTGGGTGGCGACGCTTGCCACGACGGGCGTGATCCTGTCGGCCGCCTATGCGCTGTGGCTCTATCGCAAGATCATCTTCGGAGACTTGAAGCCGCACCTTGCCGGCATTCTGGATCTCGACGCGCGCGAGATCGTGGTGCTGGCGCCGCTGGTGCTCCTCACCATCCTGTTCGGCGTCTATCCGCGGCCGGTCCTCGACCTGTCGGCGGCATCGGTGGCGGCGCTGCTGGAGAACTACGAGCGCGCCGTCGGGCTGGCCAAGGCTGCCGCGCTCGCGGCGCAGTGATTTGATGATGATGGAACGATACGACGCGCGTGCATCTTGCTCCCACCTCTCGCCACAAGCGGGGCGAGGTGGCGCCAGTGGCTAGGATCATGGCATGAACGAGCCCGCTCCGCTTCCTGCGCTGCTGCCGGTCCTGCCCGAGATCGTGCTGGCGCTCGGCGCCATGGCGCTGCTCATGTTCGGCGTCTACTACCGCGGCGACCGCCTCAATGCGTTCGCCAATGCGCTCGCCGTCGCGCTGCTGCTGGTGGTCGGCCTGCTGGTCGCCTTTCTGCCCGTCGACGCCAAGGCGGTCACCTTCGGCGGCAGCTTCGTGGTCGACGGCTTCGCCCGCGTGATGAAGATTCTGGCCCTCATCGGCTCGGCCGCCGCCATCGTCATGTCGCCGAGCTACCTCGCCGCCGAGAAGCAGGAAAAGTTCGAGTACGCCACGCTGATCCTGCTGTCGACGCTGGGCATGATGCTGCTGGCGTCGGCCGCCGACCTGATCGCGCTCTACCTCGGCCTCGAACTGATGAGCCTGTCGCTCTACGTGCTCGCCGCCATCCAGCGCGACTCGGTGCGCTCGCCGGAGGCGGGGCTGAAATATTTCGTCCTCGGCGCACTCTCCTCCGGCATGCTGCTCTACGGCGCCTCGCTGATCTACGGCTTCACCGGCACGGTGAGCTTTGCCGGCATCGCGCAGGCCACCGGGGAGGGCGGGGTGGGGCTGGTCTTCGGCATCGTGTTCCTGTTCGCCGGGTTCTGCTTCAAGGTGTCGGCGGTGCCGTGCCACATGTGGACGCCCGACGTGTACGAGGGCGCGCCGACGCCGGTCACCGCCTTCTTCGCGGCGGCGCCCAAGGTGGCGGCGATCTGCCTCTTCACCCGCGTGCTGGTCGACGCCTTCGGCGGCCTCACGCACCAGTGGCAGCAGATCATTTTCGTGATCTCGGTCGGCTCGATGATTTTGGGCGCCTTCGCGGCGATGGCCCAGCGCAACATCAAGCGGCTGATGGCGTACAGCTCGATCGGCAACATCGGCTATGCGCTGGTCGGCCTCGCCGCCGGCACGCCCCAGGGCGTCAGCGGCCTCTTGTTCTACATGGCGACCTATGTGCCGATGACCCTCGGCTCCTTCGCCGTCATCCTGGCGATGCGCCAGAAGGGCCAGATGGTGGAGGAGATTGCGGACCTCTCCGGCCTCGCCAAGAGCCAGCCGTGGCTTGCCCACATCTTCGCCGCCATCCTGTTTTCGATGGCGGGAATCCCGCCGCTGGTCGGATTCTTCGGCAAGTGGATGGTATTCGCCGCGGCGGTCGACCAGGGCCTGTTCGTGCTC
>DATFWC010000129.1:0-3456 GCA_035259885.1 Xanthobacteraceae bacterium | reverse complement strand
TTCCGGCTGTGCTTCCGCGACGATCCATACTTCACGGTGATCGGCAACGAGGTGTTCGGCATCGGCCCGCAGCGCGTGCAGTTCGAGCCGCTGCAAAAAGAGTTTCCCGACCGCATCTATTTCCCGCCGACCTCGGAGGCGGCGTTCACGGCGCTCGCCGCCGGCGCCGCCATGTGCGGCCACCGCACCTTCGCGCATCTCGGCGTGGCGAGCTTCACCTATCCGGCGGTCTCCTCGATCGCCAACGAGGTCGCCACCATCCGCCTGTCCTCCGGCGGCCGCATCAAGGCGCCGTTCATCATGCATCTCAACCACGGCATCGTCATGGGCACGTCGAGCCAGCACAGCGAGAGCCCGCAAGGCATGTACTGGAACGTGCCCGGCATCGAGATCGCGATCCCGTCGAGCGGGCGCGACTTCAAGGGCCTGATGCGCACCGCGTTCCGCCGCGACAACCCGGTGATGATCTTCACCCACGGCCTGCTCTACGGCGCCGAGTCCGACGTGCCCGACGGCGACTACGCCATTCCGTTCGGCCAGGCCGAGATCAGGCGCACGGGCCGCGACGCCACGGTCGTGGCCACGTCGCTGACCGTCTCGGTGGCGCTGGAAGCCGCCGCCGCGCTCGCGCGCGACGGCATCGAGGTCGAGGTGATCGACCCGCGCACGCTGGTGCCGTTCGACCGCGACACCATCCTGGCCTCGGTGGCGCGCACCGGCCGCCTGGTGGTCGCCGACGAGACGCGGCTGTCGTGCGGCGTGGCGTCGGAAATTTCCGCCATCGTGGCCGAGCACGGCTTTGCCTCGCTGAAAGCCCCGATCATCCGCGTGGCGCGCCCGGACGCGCCGGTCTCCGCCGCGCCCACCCACGAGGCCTTCGTCAAGCCGACGCCGGACAAGATTGTCGCGGCAGTGAAAAAGGTGGTGGCTTGAGATGACACGCCACCCACTTGCTCCACCTCTCCCCGCGTGCGGGGAGAGGTCGGATTCCGAGCGCAGCGAAGCGGAGCGAAGGAATCCGGGCGAGGGGGCGTGGCCGCGAGTCTGAGCTTGTCGAGATGCCCCCTCACCCGATTTGCTTCGCTTCGCAAGTGCTCCGCTCGCAAATCGACCTCTCCCCGCAAGCGGGGCGAGGTGGCGCAAGTGGCGCCGCAATCATCTATGCTGACGGGCCGCGACAGAACGAATGGCAGGAGGAGTCTCCCATGGGCCGCGTCGTAAACTTTGCCGAGGCGCCGATGCAGCACGCCGCCGACGGCGTCGCGCGGGCGCCGATCACGCCGGGCGCGCGCGAGATGGCGGCGGAGCTCGTGCGCATCGCGCCGGGCAAGCGCTTTGCCGCCTCGGTGCCGGCCGGCAGCGATGGCTATCTGTTCGGCCTTGCCGGTACGGCCGAGCTGTCCGCCGGCGCGGAGCGCCACAGCCTCGGCGCCCAGACCTTTGCTGCCGTCCAGGAGGGCACGGAGTTCGCGCTCGACAACGCCGGCGCGTCGCCTGCCGAGCTGGTCTGGGTCATCGCGCCGCCGCAGCCGAACGGCCGCGCCGGCTTTCGCGGGCCCATGCACGTCGCCGCGCGGACAGACGCCCCGGTGGTCGCGGTGCCGGAGCAGAAGAAGACGCGGTTCTACTTCGTCGATCCCGCGGCGGCGCAGTCGGAGCGCGGCCATGCCATGATCGTCGGCTACGAGCCCGACACCGTCACCGGCCTGCACCATCATCCCGACGCCGAGAGTCTGTTCGTCGTGCTCGACGGCGCGCTCGCTTTCACGGTCAATGGCGCGCAAGAAATCGTGCGGCCGGGCGAGGCTGCCTGGTTCGGCACGAACGACCCGCATGGCCTGCGGGTTGCCGACGGTTTTGGCGCCGCGAGCTTCCTCGAGTTTCACATCCCGGCCGCCTACACGACCGTCAAGCACGGCTAGCGCGCGTCCGATTCGCTCGGCGCCACCGCATCGTCATTGCCGGGCTTGACCCGGCCATTCATCGCATAGCGCCGACTCGGTCATTTGGTGGATGCGCGGTCGGGCGAGCAAGGCTCGATCAGCCCTGCGCGCAGCCGCATCGAAGCGCACGCACGCATTGATTGCAATTACAATTCCCGATCATTTGTAGGGAATCCGACATAAGCTGCGGGCGTTATTGAATACTCAACCGATTGTTCTGACCTGTGGCTTTCCCGCAACCAAAGGGCGTGCAATCGCGAGTAATATGTTGGCCTCAGTACCACGAGTATCGCGGACGTGAATGGGCGAAGCGTCGGCGTTGGCGCGCAGCGCGCCGGGTGAGGGGGAACAGGCTGGTGGAGAGTCCCTAGCCCCCTCACCCCAGCCCCGTCGTCGGGGAGAGCGAGCGGGCCGAGTTCGCGGCCACCCCTTTCCCAGCAACCAATTCGCAACCAGCCTGGCGCACACTCGGGCCGCACGTCGCCGGCCGCACGAGGACGCCATGGGCATCCAGCAGCAGCGCTCTCCCCTATCGCTCGCGCTCGTCAGCCTCGGCCTGGTTGGAGCCGGCGCCTATTTCGTGCTCGTCGGCCTCGGGCTGGCGCCGCCGCCCGGCACGCCGCACGCGCCCGGCTGGATCGTCATGCTGGTCGGCCTCGTCAGCCTGCTCGCCGGCCTGCTGCTGGTGCCGCAGGCACTCGGGCTGGCCGACGAGAAGGCCCAGCTCGCGCCCAACGCCCCGCCATGGATGCGCAACGCCCAGGATCTGGCGGGCATCGCGGTGTTCGGCCTGTTCGCCGTGGTCGGCACCTGGGTGTCGCTTGGCGGCGACGACGCCGGCCTCACCATGACGACGTCATTCACCGGCGACCGCGAGATGCCGGCCAATCCCGTCGTGGCGCGAATCGCCTTCGGCATCGGCGCCCTCATCACCTGGCTCATCTTCGCCGTGCTTGCCCGGCGCTTCTGGCGCCTGCACCGAGCGACCTGATCCGGCCGCGCCGTGCCGCGACGGCGGCAGCCCCCGCGGCAACCCCCGGCAACCAAATCGCAATATCCGGCCGCCATACTGGCCTACCGCGTTCCGTGGCCCGCCAGGATTCCCCATGGCCAAGCCTTGCTCTCCCGCCGCCTTTGCCGCCGGCCTGACCACTGCCGGCGCCGGCCTCTATTTCGTGATCGTCGGCGTGCGGCTCGTCGCGGCGCCCGGCGCCCCGGCGGCGCTCGGCCTGCTGGTCGTCTGCGCCGGCCTCGCCTTCGGGCTGAGCGGCATCAGGATCGCGGCGCAAGGTCGTGGCGACGAAATCCACGAGGACGCGGCCGTCGCGGACGCGGCGGTCGCGGACGCTGCGGACGCCCCGGAAACCACGGACGCGCTGACCATCCAGTCCATTGCGCCCGCGGTGATCGTCTTCTGCCTTGCCGCCGTTGCCAGCTGGATCGCGCTCGCCGGCGACGGTCAGGCGCGCCCCGCCTTCACGCTCGGCGCGCTCGTCGCCTGGATCTACTTCAT
>DATFWC010000128.1:0-6703 GCA_035259885.1 Xanthobacteraceae bacterium | reverse complement strand
TCCGGATGTATTCGAGCGACAGGTTGACCGTGAGGCTGGCCGCGTCCAGGTCGACATCCTGCCAGTGCAGCGCCAGCAATTCGTTGCGGCACATCCCGGTTGCGAGCCCGAGGGCGGCGATGACGTACAGCGAGCGGCCTCGTAGCGCAGTCAGCGCGGCTTGGGCATCCGCCGGCGGCAATATCTCTATCTCGCCTTCCGGCACCTTGGGCGGCCGGACGCCCGACGCCCCGTGTTCTCGGTAACGTAGCCGTCGCTCTTGGCTTCCCCGAGGCGCGGTGGAGCACGCGGTGGACGTGGCCGACCGTCCGTGGCGCGATTGAATGACGCAAGCACCGCTTAAGCTTCGCCGGCCGCGCGATCCCGACCGCAACAATGCCGGCACGCGGTAAGACTTCGACGTGACGGGCCCCGATGGAAAGATCATTGCAGGACATGCGGCCGGGCGGCCACCATCGCGGCGACGGCGTGTTCATGCTCTCGGGGCCGAACACGAGCAAGTGGCGCAAGCGCTTCAACCCGCACATGCTGTGACGGATCTTGTCCGGGCTGGCGCCGATCCGACCCAGGGGCAGTGTTGCGAAAGGAGACAGCGATGTCTTACGCGCGTGAGCCGTTTGTCGATCCCGTGTCGATCGAAAGTCTGCGCCCGACTCAGATCTCGGTTGGCATGCACGAGGTCGAGCAGAGGCGCAAACAGCTGCGCAAGCGCAAACCGGAGAAGATCGGCAAATTCATTGGACGCCACATGATCCCGGTCATACTCGGGCCGAAGAAGCGCCACTACATCATCGATCATCATCACTTGTCGCTGGCGCTGTACCGGGAAGGCTTGCGGCACGTTCTCATCACCGAGGTTGCCGACCTCAGCGCGCTCGAGCCCGCCTCGTTCTGGATCGTGCTCGATCATCGCGGCTGGGTGTTTCCCTATGACGGGGACGGCCGCCGGCGGGATTTCGCCGACATCCCCAGGTCGATCATGGATCTGGAGGATGACCCGTTCCGCAGTCTGGCCGGCGCGCTGCGGCGGGCGGGCGGATTCGCCAAGGAGACGACGCCGTTCAGCGAGTTCCTGTGGGCCGATTTTCTGCGCCATCGTATCAAGCGCAAAGCCGTGCAGAGCAATTTTTCCGTGGCCCTGAAGCAGGCGCTGCGCCTGGCCAAGACCATGGACGCAAAATACCTGCCGGGCTGGAGCGGACCTGATATGTGAGCGGACGTGAGTCTCTCCATCTGCGGCGACGGGTAGGGGCCAACCCCGCCGCCGCTTCGGTATGAAGTGGATCACACCTGTCCAGAAGAAGACGGTCCAGGATCGGGTACACCTGGGTTCATTCGGACGTCGCTGCTCAAATTGCTCGCGTGATGGCGCGCCCCGCACGCCGGAGATCGACGCACATGCATGGTCCTATGCCAGCCGATCGACGCGCGCGCCCGGACGCGACGGGTCGACCCAGTGCGGATCTTCCGAGTCGACGCCGCCGTCGCGCAGCGCGCTCTCGATCACATCGGTGAGGGTCAACTCGTCCCGGCGGACTTGCGGCTCCGGGGTGGCCGCGTGCTGCACGCGCCACACCGCCTGCAGCCAGGCGTTGGTCAGGGCGGTCGAGGCGACATCCATCCGAATGCTCCCACGTCCATCCGAATGCTTCGAGCCGTTCGAAGGTATCACAGGCGAGCAGGCGACCCGAGTCGACTCCGCTCCGCTGGTTAAGCAAAGTTTAAAGGCCCGCCCACATGCATGGCGCGATCAGCGCTTGCCGGTCAGCACCAGCTGGGTCTGCATGACCAGGGCCGCGAGCTTGCCATCGCCGCGCGTGATCCGCGTCTGCCACACCATAGTGGTGCGGCCGCGGTGCAGCGGCGTGCATTCGGCATGCGCCGTGTCACCCACCGGAATGGCGGCGAAGAAATTGGTCTTGCTCTCGACCGTGGTGGTGCTCACGGCCGGATCGTCCGGCAGGTTGGCGAGCGTGGCGGTGCCGCCGAGATTGTCGGCAAACGCCATGATGGCGCCGCCGTGCAGGATGCCGAAGCGGTTGCCGAGCTCCTCGCGCACTTGCAACTCCGCCACCACCCGTTCCGGCGACACCAGCGTCACCTTGGCTCCCAGGAACTCGGCAAAAGGCGGTTGAAGCTTGGCGTCGGGGCGCATGGCGATCCTTGGGTGAGCGTGAGTTGGATGAGTAGTGACTAGTAATGAGTAGTGAGTAAGGGTTGCCGTGACCTGCCGGCCTCATTCATTGGTCTCCAATCACCACTCACTAGTATAGCACCACGCTGCGGATCGACTCGCCGTGGTGCATCAGGTCGAAGCCCTTGTTGATCTCGACGAGCGGCAGCGTGTGGGTGATCATCGGGTCGATCTCGATCTTCTTTTCCATGTACCAGTCGACGATCTTTGGCACGTCGGTGCGGCCGCGGGCGCCGCCGAAGGCGGTACCTTTCCACACCCGACCGGTGACGAGCTGGAATGGCCGCGTCGCGATCTCGGCGCCGGCCGGCGCCACCCCGATGATGATCGACTGGCCCCAGCCGCGATGGCAGGCCTCAAGCGCCTGGCGCATGACCGTGACGTTGCCGGTGCAGTCGAAGCTATAGTCGGCGCCGCCGATCTGGTCGGCGCCGCTCTTGGTCAGGTTGACCAGGTAGGGAACGAGATCGCTGCCGACGTCCTTGGGATTGACGAAATGCGTCATGCCGAAGCGCTCGCCCCATTCCTTCTTGCCGGGATTCGTGTCGACGCCGATGATCATGTCGGCGCCCACCAGGCGCAGGCCCTGGATCACGTTGAGGCCGATGCCGCCGAGGCCAAACACCACGCACTTGGCGCCGGCCTCGACCTTGGCGGTGTTGATCACCGCGCCGATGCCGGTGGTGACGCCGCAGCCGATGTAGCAGACCTTGTCGAACGGCGCGTCGGGGCGGATCGTCGCCACCGCGATCTCCGGCAGCACGGTGTAATTGGCGAAGGTCGAGCATCCCATGTAGTGGTGCAGCTTGCGGCCATCGAGCGAGAAGCGCGAGGTGCCGTCGGGCATCACACCCTGGCCCTGGGTGGCGCGAATGGCGGTGCACATGTTGGTCTTGCGCGACAGGCAGGACGGGCACTGCCGGCATTCCGGGGTGTAGAGCGGGATCACATGGTCTCCCTTCTGCACCGACGTCACGCCTGCGCCCACGTCGACCACGACGCCGGCGCCCTCGTGCCCGAGGATCGCCGGAAACAGACCCTCCGGGTCGGCGCCCGAGCGGGTGAATTCGTCGGTGTGGCAGATGCCGGTCGCCTTGATCTCCACCATCACCTCGCCGGCCTTGGGGCCGTCGAGCTGGACGGTCGCGATTTCGAGCGGCTGGTCGGGCGCCATGGCCACGGCTGCTTTGACGTCCATGCAGATTCTCCATGATCAGGCGAAAGGCCCGGCAGCGCGCATCACTCCATCAGGCCAGGAAGCTCAAGCCAATGCCGGCAGCGCCGCTTCGATCTGGGCGCGGCGCGGCTCGATCCAGGCGGGCAGTTTCAGCGACGAACCGAGCGTGTCCTTCGGCTCGTCGACCGTGAAGCCGGGACCGTCGGTGGCGATCTCGAACAGCACGCCGCCAGGCTCGCGGAAATAGACCGAGTGAAAATACTGGCGATCGATCTGGTCGGTGGGGCGCAGACCGAGATCGCGCACGGTCGCCGCCATGTCGAGCTCGGTGTCGTCATCGGCGGCGCGAAACGCCACATGGTGCACCGAGCCGGCGCCCTGGCGGCCGGGACCCGCCCCGCCATCGGCGTGCACGTCGACGACCGTACCGAGCGGACCTCCCGACGCCACGAAGCGGTGGCGATTGTCTTCCTGTCCGTGCGCCGCAAAGCCGAGCGCCTCGGTCAGCACGCGGGCGGTCGGCTCCAGGTCGGCCACCAGCACCGTCACGCCGAAGAAGCCGCGGATCGCATGCTCGGCCGGCACCGAGCCGCCCGACCAGGCCGGGAGCGCGCGCGCGCCTTTGCTGGCGACCAGCTCCAGGTTCATCCCGTCGGGGTCGCGCAGCGCCACCACCATGTGATCGAAGCGCGGCCGCGGGGCGTCGTGCGGGACGCCGCGTTCGCCCAGCCGGTCGGTCCAGTAGGCGAGCGACCGTTCCGGAATGACGAAGGCGGTGGCCGCCGTCTGTCCGACGCCGTTGCGCCCGGGGGGCAGGTTGCCCCAGGCAAAGAACGTCAGCGCAGTGCCGGGACTGCCGGTCTCATCGCCATAATAGAGGTGCCAGGTGCTGGGATCGTCGAAATTGACCGTCCGCTTCACCATGCGCAGGCCCAGGCTGTCGGTATAGAACGCCACGTTGCGCCGCGGGTCGCTGCAGATCGCGGTCACGTGATGGATGCCGGCGCTCTTGCTCATCCTGCCCTCCTCACGGCGCTTGGTGGTCGTCTTGGCGTGCGCGCATACCACAAAGCGCCACATCACGTCGATTTGCAGTCCGGCCCGAAACTCCTCCTTGGGCAGCTCCGTAACGTGACTGAGATCACGGAACCGGCAGCGGCCTGGCCGTACAAATCCAGCCAGGACGAAAGCGAGGCCGCGTTAGGACTTCTGTAACCGGGCTGCGCTGAAACACTATTCCACAGGGACGGGAGTGCGTCGTGCATAATAACGTCGTGGCGGCGAATGCGGGCGAAACCGCGGCCGATTTTGCCAGCCTGATGGTTGACGTCGAGCGCTCGGGCGCGGTCGAGCCGCGGGTGGCCGCGCTCGCCGCCGTGCGCGACGGCGTGATCACCGGCGAAGGCCCGACCACCGCCGGCCGCATCCATTTTTCCCGCTGCATCGATGCCGCCGATACGGCCCTGATCCGGCGCATCCTGCGCGCCGAGGCCACGGCGCCGGTCACGCGGGTCGAGGCCGACGCCCTGTTCGACATCCACGAAGCTGCCATCGAGCGGATCGACGGCGGCGCCTTCGACGAGCTCTTCGCCCGCGCGATCGCCCATCACGCCCTGGCGACGCTCGGCCAGCCGGTGCCGGCGCGGGCGGCCGCGCTGGAGACCGCGCTCGCCGACTGGGCGCAGCCGCTTGCCCCCGATGGCGAGATCGCGGCCTGGCTGAAGGCTCGCCTCGGCCGCAAGCGCCGCCACGACGGCCCGATCGCCACCCTGGCGGCCTGGGTGGGTGCGGCGGCGTGGACCATTTCCACCGGCGCCCTCGACCTCGCCGCCTGACGCGCCTTCCTGCGGCCCTGTACCACTACTGCCTTCATATCTAAGGTCCGGCCACCACGTTGGACCGGCCATGGATATCGAAAACCTCCTGTCCCGCTTTGCCGTCGCGCTCGGTCTCGGCCTGCTGATCGGTGTGGAGCGAGGCTGGCAGACGCGCGAGGCGGATTCCGGCCGGCGGACGGCGGGAATACGCACCTTCGCGATCAGCGGCCTGCTTGGCGGCCTACTGGGGGCCCTGGCCCAGGCGGTCGGCTCGGGTGGCGCGGGTTTCCTTCTCGGCCTTGGGTTCGCCGCCTATGCGGCCGTCTTCACGGTGTTCTGCCGCGAGGAGAACCGGCAGACTGGAACGTTCTCCGCCACCACCGCCATTGCCGGCATGGTGACCTTCGCGCTCGGCGCCTATGCGCTGGTCGGCGACCTGACGATCGCCGCAGCGGCGGCGGTCGCGACCGCCGGTGTCCTGGCCATGCGGGAGACCCTGCACGACTGGGTCGAACGAATCACGTGGCCGGAGCTGCGCTCGGCGCTGGTGCTCCTCGCCATGACGTTCATCGTCCTGCCGATCATGCCGGACGATCCGATCGGTCCGTTCGGCGGGGTGCATCTGCGTCAGGTCTGGCTCATTGCCATCGTGCTGGCCGGCGCTTCGTTCGTCGGATATCTCGCGGTGAAGTATTTTGGCGCCAGCCGCGGCGTGCTGCTGGCAGCGGCGGCCGGCGGCCTGGTCTCCTCGACCGCCGTGACCGCCAGCAACGCGCGGCGGGCGGCGGCTGGCGAGGGCACGCCACGATTGTTGGCCGCCGGCGTCTCGATCGCGTCGGTGATCTCGTTCGCCCGCGTGGTGGTGATCGTCGCGGCGCTCAATCCGCGCCTCCTCGTCCTGGTCGGGCCACCGCTGGCCGCCGCCGTGATCGTCGCGGTGGGCTTTGCGGTCGTCTGGGTGTACGGGCAGGACGATGACCGCGGGGCGCAGCGTGTCGAGTTTCGCAATCCATTCGGATTCTGGTCGGTGGTCGGGTTTGCCCTCCTCCTGGGCGCCATCATCGTGATCGGCCGCGTTCTCGGCGAACGCCTGGGAACCACCGGCGCGGTCATCGGCGCGGCGGCGCTCGGACTGGCCGACGTGGATGCCGTAACCGTGTCGATGGCGCGGCTGGCGCCGCAACCGCTCAGCGTCCACAGCGCCAGCTATGCCATCCTGGCGGCGGTCGCGAGCAATGTGGCGAACAAGCTCGCTCTTGCGGCCGTCATCGGGCGTGGCCGCTTTGCCCTCCACGTCGCCGCAATGTCGCTGGCGGCGATCGCCGCTGCCGGTGCCGTATTATGGCCGGTCGTGCGGATGGTCGAGTAGAGCATTTTGAAGAAAAGTCATTTCTCTACGGCGGCGTTGACATTGCCGGCCGGGGCCGCAAGGTTCCGGTTCACATCGAGCAAGGTATTTTCGGAGGCATGTTCAAGCGCATCCTGATCGCCAATCGTGGCGAGATCGCCTGTCGC
>DATFWC010000127.1:0-2170 GCA_035259885.1 Xanthobacteraceae bacterium | reverse complement strand
ATTCGCGCGTGATGACGACCTCGAGATACTCGCTGGGCACCACCATGGTGCCGTCCTCGGCGCGATTGAACTGATCGATGAGCGCCAGGAGGTCGCGCTTGAGCGCCGCCTGGCCGTCGGCGTCGAGCGCCGCGAACGCCTTGAGCACCGGCCCGTAATAGGTCTTGAACACGTCCAGCCAGTGCGCCGGGGAGCGGTAGCGGAAGACGAAGTTGCGCTGCCCCGACTTGATGGAGGCGGCGTGCCGCTCGAACAGCTCGGACATCCGCACGCGCGTGCCCCACAGCGCCGGCGACTTGACGCCGGGCGGCGGCGGCAGATGCTTGCCGATGGTCTTGAACAGCTGGCCGATGAAACCGTCAGGCGTCCAGTTGGCCAGCCCGATCTTGCCGCCACGGCGGCAGACGCGGACCAGTTCGGCCGCGGCGGATTCCTGGTCGGGCGTGAACATCACGCCGAAGGTGGAGATGACGGCGTCAAAGCTTTCGTCGGCGAACGGCAGCGCTTCCGCATCGGCCTGCTGAAAGTCGATGTCGAGCCGCTCGGCGCCGGCGCGTTCGTGCGCCCGCTCGAGCAGCGCCGGCACGTAGTCGGTGGCGACCACGTCGCACCAGCGGCGCGCGGCGGCGAGCGAGGCATTGCCGTTGCCGGCGGCGACGTCGAGCACCTTCTGCCCGGAGCGCAGGTCGAGCGCCTCGCACAGCTCCTCGCCGACGATCTGCAGCGTAGTGCCGACGACCGCATAGTCGCCGGAGGACCATGCTCCCTGCTGGCGCGACTTGATCGCCTTGAGGTCGATCGGCGCAGGCGCACTACTCTGGGTCGTTGTGGCGGCGGATGTCAGCATGTTGGCTCTCCATTCGGACAGTTGATCTTGCTATTGTGTCGCCCTAGCTGTGCTGGGCGACCGGGTCTTGACGCCGGACGCGCCGTGACCGTCGAACACGACCGTAGCGGTCAGACGTGGAGACGAGCGTGGGAGCCGGCGTGGAAACGCCCGTGGAATCTGAGCGGCAGAACCAGGCGGTCCCCGCGCTGGAGGTGCGCCTGCTCGGGCCGCTGACGATCGTCCGCGACGGCGTCGCGCTGGCGCTGCCGGCCTCGCGCAAGGTGCGTGCGCTGCTCGCCTACCTGGCGCTGGCGCCGGCGGCCGTGACGCGCAGCCAGTTGTGCGAACTCCTGTGGGACGTTCCCAACGACCCGCGCGGAGAACTGCGCTGGTCCCTCAGCAAGATCAGAGGCCTCGTCGACACGCCCGACCGCCGCCGGGTCGAGACGCAGCACGACGCGGTGCGCCTCGATCTCACGGATTGCTTCGTCGACGCCATCGCGGTCGCGCGCGCGATCGACGCCGGCGTCGCGACGCTGGCCCCGGAGCGGCAGCGCATGCTGTCGCGCCTGTTCAACGGCGATGTCCTGGAAGGCCTCGACATCGACCGCAGCCCCGGCTTCAACGGCTGGCTGACGGCGCAGCGGCGGCGCTTCCGCGGCTGTCACGTCGCCCTGCTGGAGCATCTCGTCCGCCACGTGCCCGACGACGAAGCGCTCGGCCATCTCGAGAAATGGCTCCAGCTGGCGCCGTTCGATCACCAGGTCCACGCGCACCTGCTCACGGCGCTGGCGCGGCGTGGCCGCATCCGCGAAGGCGAGGAGCATCTGGCGGCGACCACGAAACTGTTCGAAGCCGAAGGTCTCGACAGCGCGCCCATCCGCGAGGCGTGGCGCGGGGCGCGGGCGCAGGCCGACGGCGCCCGCGTCCGCGTCGGCGCTGCCCCGGTGGAGGCCGCCGCCGGCAGCAGCCGCGACGCTCTCGTTGCGTCGGCGGCGCGCCGCGCCTCCGTCGCCGTGATGCCGTTCGCCGACCAGTCGGTCACGACCGACGCCCGCGGCGGCGCCGCCGATGCGCTTGCCCACGACGTCATCACCCGCCTTGCCAAGCTGCGCAGCCTGCTGGTCATCGCCCAGGGCACCGTGTTCGCCCTGCACGAGCGGCGCATCGGCCCGGAAGAAGCGGGCCGCATGCTCAACGTCGACTATGTCGTCAGCGGATCGGTACGCCGCGACGGCAGACGCCTCACCGTGACGGTGGAACTGGCGGAGACGCGCACCGCGCGCATCGTGTGGGCGGAAATCTTCAACCAGACGGCGGACGACGCGCTCCTCGTGCTCG
>DATFWC010000126.1:0-6153 GCA_035259885.1 Xanthobacteraceae bacterium | reverse complement strand
CGCAACCCCGACTACAATGGCGCGTCCCAGCCCGGCGTCGGCTATCTCCAGCGCTGCATCCACCGTGGGCTGCGGCGCAGCGCGGCCCGGATGTATCTCCTGCCGGCGCAGAAGACGTCCGGTCGGATCGACGTGCGCACCTATGCGCGCGCCTTCAGGATCGTGTTCGAGGGCAGGAAGGCGTCGGCGGTTCGTTATATCGACGAGCGCAGCCGGACCATCCACGAGGTGAAGGCGCGCAAAGAGGTGATCGTCAGCGGCGGCACCATCAATTCGCCGCGCCTCCTGCAACTCTCCGGCGTCGGCAGCGGCAGCCTGCTGAAGCGCCTCGGCGTCGAGGTCGTCCATGATCTGCCGTCGGTTGGCGAAAATTTTCGCGATCATTGCTCGGTCCGCTTGGTGGCGCGCGCGAAGAATTCGAAAACCATCAACGAAATCACTCGCGGCCGCGCGCTGATCGGCCAAGTGCTGCGCTGGATCACCGGGCGACCCAGCGTGATCGGCGTGAGCCCTTCGCTTTGCTATTGCTTCTGGAAGTCGGATCCGGACATCAGCGGCGCCGACCTCCAGGTTGTGTTTTCGCCGGCGAGCTACAAGGAAGGCTTCGTCGGCATGCTCGACGACTATCCGGGCATGAGCTGCGGCGTCTGGCAGCATCGGCCCGAGAGCGTTGGATACGTGCGGGCGAAATCGACCGACATCTTCGTCGATCCGGCGATCCAGCCAAACTACCTGTCGCATGAGGTCGATCAGCGGGCGATGGTCGGCGGCATCAAGCTCGCGCGGCGCCTCGTTGGAACGCCGCAGTTGTCGCGGTTCGTGGACCGCGAGACCTTTCCCGGCGACGGCATACGCACCGACGACGAGGTCCTGCATTGGGCTCGCCAGTACGGCGGCACGGTCTGGCACTTGATCGGTACTTGCCGGATGGGTCCTCCCACCGACAGGACAAGCGTGGTCAGCGGCGAGCTCAA
Source organism: Xanthobacteraceae bacterium (assembly GCA_035259885.1). Classification (GTDB taxonomy): domain Bacteria; phylum Pseudomonadota; class Alphaproteobacteria; order Rhizobiales; family Xanthobacteraceae; genus DATFWC01. Next base: position 5,179 of record DATFWC010000126.1, on the reverse strand, counting down.
GGTCCACGGCGTGGGGAACCTGCGCGTGATCGACGCTTCGGTGATGCCGAGCATGCCGTCGGCCAACACCTACTCGGCAACCATGGTGATCGCCGAGAAGGGCTCCGACCTGATCCGCGGCAAGGCCGCGCCGGCGCCCGTGGCGCTGCCGGCGTAGCAACAGCTCACCCTCGACGTTCGAAGCCGTCGTGCACCTGAGGGGCGCGCCGACACCCGGCCTTGCGGTGCCGCCGAACTTGCTAGCGCTCACCGATGAGGCGGCGGTCGTGCGCACGGCGCCGGGCGCGGTAACGAGAGACCTCCGAAAACATCCTAGTCGACTTTCAGGTAAAACCCGGATGGCCGCTGTGGCAAAGCTGCTATAGGGTGCGAAAAGCGGCAGAGTGGCTTGCCGCCAAAAATGACCAAAAATGATCCAGGGAGAACAGCCATGGCTCTCACCGATCAGAGTGTGGCAATCTACCAGGAGCGGATGCGTCTAGCGATTCGGCGTTCCCATGCGATGCAAGCCGCGGCGTGTGTGGCCGGCGCGCTGATCATATGGTGCGCCGCCCACTGCGCGCTCGAGGGCCATTACGGCCAGTCGGCCATCTGCACCAGCATGCTTGTCCTCGCCTTCGTGACGTTCAGTTACGCCGCCAGGGAGTGCGCGCGCGCCCGCAAGACGCTTGACATGCTCATGCAGTGACGCCGCGGGCTGCGTCTGCAAGTCGACATTCCAGAGCGCAGCTTTGCCACTTGCCCCACCCCCGCGTGCGGGGCGGCACGCATCATGTGCCAATTCACCGGCGGTCATCCCGGGCGAGCCGCATCAGTGGCGAGACCCGGGACCCAAGATCCGCGGCATCACAGGAGAACCACGGCAGGGGTATATGGATCCCGGCTCTCGCGCTTCGCGCTCGGCCGGGATGACAGCCGAGGTGCGCTACGACGCGAGCCGCATTATCGGCTCGTGCGCCACCACGGTGTTGCGGCCGCGGCGCTTGGCGGCGTAGAGCGCGGCGTCGGCGGCTTCCACCAGGGTTTTGGCGGTATCGCCGGATCCGGGGCGCAGCGTCGCCACGCCGGCGCTCACCGTGACGAAGCCGCACGGCGCCTTGGCGTGGCGCATGCAGCAGGCCGCGACGTCGGCGCGCAATTGCTCGCCCAGCTTGAAGGCGTCGTCGGCCTCCATGCTGGGCAGCAGGATGGCGAATTCCTCGCCGCCATACCGTGCCGCGAGATCGAGGTCGGTGCGCACGGCGCGCCCGAGAATCTCGCCCAGCGCGCGCAGGCAGGTGTCGCCACCGACATGGCCGTAATGGTCGTTGAACGCCTTGAAGTGATCGGCGTCGACCATGATCAGCGCCAGGGCCTCGCCGCGCATCTCGGCGCGCTTCCATTCACGCGCCAGCCCGGCATCGAAGGCGCGCCGGTTGGCGAGGCCGGACAGCTCGTCCTTGGTGGCGAGTTCATTGAGGCGCTCGGTCATCCGGCGCGCTTCCTCGCGCCGCGCCACGATGTTGGCCGACATCTCGTCGAGCGCCGCGACCAGCGGCATGAACTCGGCCGCCCACGGGCGCTCGCCCGCGCGCATCTCGGAGTCGCCGCGACCAAAACGCTCGGCCAGGCGGGTGAGCAGACGGAGCGGCCGCACGATCAGGCGATTTCCGCCGATCCAGATGGCGAGCAGCAGCAGCGCGCCAATTGCCGCGAGCTGCAGGTAGGCATAGCGCATGGCGCGGTCGACGCCCTGCAGGATCTGGCTCTCGTCGAGGCCCACCGCCAGCCGCGTCTCGGTGCCGGGGAGTTGCACGAAGCCGAACACGCGGCGCACGCCGTCGAGCCCGTTGCGGCTCACGACGCCGTCCTGTGCGGCCAGCATGGCCTGCACAAGGGAATGATCCTTGAATGCGCGGCCGCTCCATTGTCCCGGATCGGGTTGGTGCGTGAGCACGGTGCCGGCGCCGTCCACCATCAGCACGGCGGAGCCGGGGTGCTCGGCGGTGGCATTGGTGAGACGGGTGAGCCAGCTCAGGTCCAAGCCGCCGACCAGGACGGCGTCGATGCGCTCACCGCTGCGGCGAGGATACACTGCGATCGCCACGGGTGCGGCGTCGATGCGCCCGAGCGCGTAGTCGCTGACGACGAACTGCCCGGTGCGCAGCGCCTGGCGGACATAGAGGCGGTCGGAAATGTCGAGGCCGATCGCCTCCGGTCGGCTGGAGCAGACGATGCGCCCGTCGGCGTCGGCCACCGAGAACGTCCGCCACGCCACATGGCCGGCAATGTCGATGAGGAAGCGGTTGCAGGCGTCGGCCGTGGTCGCCAGGGTGGCATGGGCGCGGGCGGCGACCTGCAGGAAGGCGCGGGCCGAGATCACGGCTTCGCGCTGCGCCTCGATGCCCTGGCGCACCAGCGCCAGCGCCTGCTGGTTGGCGGCGTTGATGCGCTCGGCGCGGTCCGCCTCGATGGCGCGGATGCGGTCGAACATGAGCGGCGCCAGCGCCACCATGGCCAGCACCATGAGGCGCGCGCGGATGCTCAGGCTGGGCCGCGGCGGAAGCGCTGCGCTGTCGTCGGTCGGCATGCGAAAATCCTGGCCCTGCCCGGGTAGCCGAATCCGCTTAAAATGCCGTCCGAAGGATCGGTAAAATTGCCAGGATTGCCCGATTCCTCAGAGAAGCCAGTGCCATGACCCCACCTGTCCGGGATGCCACGACGCCGGCAGAGCGCCTTGCCGCGGTGCAGCAGGAGATCGACGCGGCCTGCCGCGAGGCCGGGCGCGATCCGGCCGGCGTGACCCTGGTGGCGGTGTCGAAGACTTTTGTGGCCGATGCGGTCGAGCCGGTGATCGCCGCCGGCCAACGCGTGTTCGGCGAGAACCGGGTGCAGGAGGCGAAGGCGAAATGGCCGCCGCTGCAGGCGCGCCACCCGGGCCTCAAACTGCACCTGGTGGGGCCGCTGCAGTCCAACAAGGCCAGGGACGCCGTGGCGCTGTTCGACGCCCTCCACGCGGTGGACCGCGCCAGCCTGTGCGCCGCGCTGGCCAAGGAGATCGAACGCCAGGGGCGGCAACCGCTGCTGTTCGTGGAGGTCAATACCGGCGCCGAGCCGCAGAAGTCCGGCGTTTTGCCGGAGGATACCGATGCGTTCGTGAAGGCCTGTCGCGAGACCTATGGCCTGGAGATCGGCGGCCTCATGTGCATCCCGCCATTCGAGGAAGCACCCGCGCCGCACTTCGCCCTGCTGGCCAAGATCGCGGCGCGCAACGGCCTGACCCGCTTGTCCATGGGCATGAGCGCCGACTTCGCCGTGGCGATCCGCTTCGGCGCCACCCATGTGCGCGTGGGGACGGCGATTTTTGGCGCCCGCCGCGGGCGCGGAGAACCGTTGAGTTAAAACTGAATCTCTATTTCTGTTCTTGGCCCCAGTGTCTCCACCAGCCGGCGCAGCGCATCCGGCGTGAGCGCAACGCAGCCGGCGGTGGGAGCCATGCCGGGCCGCGCCAGGTGCACGAACACGGCGCTGCCACGGCCGGCAATGCGCGGCCGGGTGTTGTAGTCGAGCTCGATGACGAGGTCGTAGAGGCGGTCCTTGCGCCAGAGATGATCGCCGGGGGCGCCGGGGGCCAGCCGCACCGGTTGGTTGTAGCGGCGGTCCTGCGGGTCTTCGCACCAGGCGTCGGACGGGGTGATTCGCTGCGCCGGCAGCAGCGTGCGCGGCCGCGCGGCGCGATCGGCGCGCCACCACAGCCGGCGCAGGCGAAAGCGCCCCAGTGGGGTGGCGCCGTCGCCCTCGCGCTTGTTGGCCTTGATGCCCGCGCGCCCGAGCGCAACCGGCAGCGCCAGCGGCCCGGCCATCAGCCAGCCGCGCCGGCGGTCACCGGCCGCAGGGCGCACGCGCAGCCGCTTGAACGTCCGGCGTTTGACGGCGTCATACGGGTTGTCCGCCTTAACCATCACGGCGATCTGGCGGCGATGTGATCCGCGCCGGCTGGCGGATTTTGTTGAAAAATGCGACGAGTACCGCCGCCCGAGCGAATCCCTACCTGATGCGGCGCGCCCGGTGGCGGCGAGACCCGGGGCCTGCCGCTTGCTCTTTTTTCCCCGAATGCTCTACTTCGCATCATGCCGGTTCGCCTACCACGGTTCTGGCCATGAGTAACGTCCGCAAGATCCTCATCGTCGATGACGACGTCGAGCTGTCCGGAACGCTGGTCGAGCAGCTCGCACTGCATGAGGAGTTCGACGCCGAGGCGGTCGACACCGCCGCCAAGGGCGTGCAGCAGGCCAGGAACGGCCACGTCGATCTCGTCATCATGGATGTCGGCCTGCCGGATCTCGACGGCCGCGAGGCCGTGCGCATCCTGCGCAAGAACGGGTTCAAGGCGCCGATCATCATGCTCACCGGGCACGACACCGATTCCGACACGATCCTCGGCCTCGAATCGGGCGCCAACGACTACATCGCCAAGCCGTTCCGCTTCGCCGTCCTGCTCGCGCGTATCCGGGCGCAGCTGCGCCAGCACGAGGCGAGCGAGGACGCCGTGTTCACTATCGGCCCCTACACGTTCCGGCCGAGCTCGAAGCTCCTGGTCAATCCCAAGGGGAACAAGGTGCGCCTGACCGAGAAGGAAACCGCGATCCTGCGCTACCTCTATCGCGCCGGGCAGCGCCCGGTCTCGCGCGAGATTCTTTTGCAGGAAGTGTGGGGCTACAATTCCGGCGTCACCACCCACACGCTCGAGACGCATATCTACCGCCTGCGGCAGAAGGTCGAGCGCGATGCCGCCAACCCGGCCATCCTGGTGACCGAGGCCGGCGGCTACAAGCTGGTGCCTTGATGCACCTTTGATTGACGCCGGGCCATCAAGCATTTTCCGCCAAAAGACTGGTCCGCCGCATTGAACGCGACCAACATCAACACCACCGCGCGTTGGCATGCCGACCGGATTCCGGCCTTGACTTACGCTATCGCGAGATGACTTTTCTTCGCATCGTCATCTGGCTGTAAGTTATGCTCTGAGCATGATCTTTTCCGAAAACCGGTACCCGCTTTTCGGGGACATGTTCTAGACTCGGGCTGCATGAGCATCGACGACGACATTGCCTTTCTCGAGCGCGTGGGGACGCTCTCGCTGCTCGGCCACGAGGCCCTGCGGATCGTGGCCATCGGCGCCGAGAACCGCTACGTCCAT
>DATFWC010000125.1:0-17574 GCA_035259885.1 Xanthobacteraceae bacterium | reverse complement strand
TGACGGCATCCTCGACCTCGCGGTCGCAAACAACGCCACCAACAACGTGTCGGTGTTGCTCGGGAACGGCAATGGCAGTTTCGCGGCCACCCCGCCCATCGCAGTCGGAGGGGCGCCAGAGTCGCTTGCCATCGGCGACCTGAACGGTGACGGCATCCTCGACCTCGCGGTCGCAAACAACGCGACCAACAACGTGTCGGTGCTGCTCGGGAACGGCAATGGCAGTTTCGCGGCCACCCCGCCCATCGCGGCAGGCACAAATCCGCACGGCGTTGCGATCGCGGATCTCAACGGCGACGGGTGGTTTGATCTCGCGGTTGCCAATCAAGGCTCCAACAACGTTTCGGTACTGCTCGGAAACGGCAACGGTAGCTTCGCCGCTGCCCCCAACGTCACGACCGGGATTGGCCCCGTCTCGCTGGCGGTCGCCGACCTCGACCATGACGGCGGGGCCGATCTGGTGACCCCGAACTTCACGGCCAACAACGTAGCGGTGGTGCTCAACAACGGCACCAATATGAGCCCGGCCGCCACGACGGCGCTGCATTTCGATAAACCGCCGACGATCGACCTCGACCAGAGCGCGCCCGGCACCGGCTTCGCCACCACCTTCACCGAAAACGGTGCGGCGGTGCCGATCGCCAACGCCAACGTCCAGATCTCCGATCCGGACAATGCCGTCCTGGCTTCGGCCACCATCGTGCTCACCAATGCCAGGCCAGGCGACAGTCTCTTCGCGAACGGCGCATTGCCGGGCGGCATTGCCAGCAGCGTCGACACGTCGGTTGCCGGCCAGATCACACTGACCTTGTTCAATGCCGCCGTGTTCGCCGACTATCAGACGGCCCTGAGCCAGGTCCGGTTCAGCAATTCCGGCGACAACCCGGACCCGGCCGACCGCGACATCACGGTGACGGCCAACGACGGCGAGTTCGACGGACCCGCGGCGCACGCCACCATTCATGTCGTGCCGGTCAACCGCGCGCCGGTGCTGGGCGGCGACCACCTGGTCAACATCACGGCAGGCAGCACGGCCGCGGTCACCACCGCTGACCTCACGGCGAACGATCCCGACAACAGTCCGGCGCAGCTGGTCTATGCCGTGACCGGCACCTCGCACGGCAGCGTGCATCTCAACGGCGCGCCGACGAGCAGCTTTACTCAGCAGAACCTGATCGACAAGGCGGTGTCGTTCCAGAGCGACGGCGGCCACGACGACGGCAGCTTCAGCGTGTCGCTGACCGACGGCATCGCCGCGCCACAGGGCGCGACCGTTCACGTCACGGCAGCGCCGAACCTGCTGAACAACGTCACCGGCTTCAATATGTTCGGCAGCAATACCGGCGACTATTTCATCGTCCAGGAGGTCGCCGACACCAAGACGGTGCTGCTCGAAGAGGTTCAGAACAACGCGGTCGTGGCGCCGCATCTCATGGCCAGGGTCGGAGCGGACTGGGTGGTCGACGGCGCCGGCAACTTCGACGGCGATGCCGACAACGACCTTGTCTGGCATCGGGACCACAACGGCGTGCGCGAGCTCTTGGTCCTGCAATACGAAGGCGGCACCCTGACTAGGGGGATCGCGCTGGGCAATGTCGGCGTGGATTGGAACGTCGACGGGACCGGCGACTTCAACCACGACGGAACCACCGACATCCTCATGCGCCGCGACGTCGGCGACGCGAGCCAGCTCGAAGTCCTGGAGATGAAAAATGGTACGGTCCAGTCGCCGCATAGCCTCGGAAACATGGGCCGGGACTGGCAGGTCGATGGCGTGCGTGACTTCAACGGTGACGGCACCGACGACATCCTGCTGCATCGGGACGTGGCTGGCACGCGATTCCTGCGCACGCTGGAGATGCAGAACGACAACGTGTCGGTGGTCCACGATTTCGGCCCGATGGGTGCCGACTGGCAGATCGACGCGGCGGGTGATTTCAATCACGACGGAACCAGCGATATTCTGATTCACCGCGACGTCGGCGGGGACCGGCAACTGCGCATTCTCGAAATGCACGGCGGCGTGACCACCTCCGCCCATGACATCGGGGCGATCGGAACCGACTGGTTCGTCGACGGCGTCGGCGACTTCACGAACGACGGGACCGACGACATCGCGATGCATCGGGATGCCGGCGGCACTCGGACGCTCGAGACGCTCGAGATCCACAACTCGGCCGTGACTGCCGCGCACATTCTCGGGCCGATTGGACTGGATTGGCTCGTCTACTGACGGGCGAGCCGCAATCCGGGGCGGCCTTCGCGCCGGGCGCCCGGATTCGCTAGCGTCACGGATGCTCTTTGAGCATCCATTCGATCGCCTTGTCGATGGCACGTTCGGCCGCGTCGCGGAGCACCTGGATCCGGTCCGCTTCCTTGGGCGGCCGGCTGAACCCGCTCAGGACGGCGTCTCCCGTTTTCTCAGATCTCCACTTGCCGCCCAGGTGCTCGTTGATCGTGACCTTCACCTGCACAACCATCTGCTTGTTGGTGGGATCGAACGCGAATTTTATGACGGCCGCGTTCAGAACGTAGGCGGGCATCCCGCTCCCCTGCTTGAACGCGTCGGGGTCCATCGTGAACCGCTTTGGATTCGCCTCGATCTTCTTTTTGGCAAGATCCAAGACGGCGGCTTTCATCTTGTCCTTCAAATCTTGTTGCGCACCGCTTGCGTCTTTGAATTCGACCGGGGCGATGAAGATCAACGGCGACTTGCCGGGCGCCGCCGGCGCCGCCTGCGACGTGGCAATCGCCGAGCCGACCTTGTCCAACATGTCGGCGGCCGCCTTCTTGACGCAATCGCCGGCCACCGCGTCGATCTTGCCGGGAACCGTTCCCTCGCCGACGGCGCTGCCCTTGGGATTGAAGGGCTGCATGCCGGGAAGCTCCTTCAGCTCGCCAATCAGGCTGCAGGTGACATTGTTGCCGTCCTGCGCCAGCTTTCGCACGATGACGTTGACCCGGATGCCTTTGCCGCCGCCCGGCTTGACGGTGGTCAGGCCGGAGTTGGCCTTGTTCGCCGCCTCCTTGACAGCCGCCTGCAGGCCGGCCTTGGCATTGGAGAGATATTTGTTGTCGACGCCCCTGACGTCGCCAGCTTCCACGTAGACGTCGCCCATGACTGGTCCTTTCTGCCCCGCCTGGCAACTGGGTCGTTCGAGGCGGCCGGATGGTTCGATGCGGCCCGGCCAATGAATGCTCGGCTGCCGACCCAGCCCGATTGCGTGCCCTAGCCCTTTGCGACCGCGGCGGCCGCCAGCGCGCGCACCTGAGCAATCTCCGCATCGGTATAGCGATCGGCGGAGCGCAGCTGAAACGACGGTTGCAGCGCCAGCCGCCGCACCAGGGAATCGACCGCGAGATCGCAGATGCGCCGTTGCGGCCGCGCGCCGCTGGGCGTGCCGCTGGCGACCTCCCGCCGATCGTCCAGCAGCTTCAGGATCGGCTGCAGTTTGGCCGCCACCTGAATATCGCCGAGCGTGAGGGCAACGAATTCGGCTTCGTCGCGCGGCCCGAGCCCCTGCTCCACCACCTGGTCGGCGCCGGCAGCCGCTACCGAGACGCCGGCCACCGCAGCCGCGAGCTGCTGCGGCACCGGCGGATTCCATGAATTGAGCTTGACGGCCGGCCCTTTGCTCGCCAGCCGAGCTTCCAGATAGCTTTTGGTCGCCGGGTCGTCGAACCGCCCAAGCAGCAGCAATGCCGCCGCCGCCGCATTGCCCATCTCGACCGAGCGGCGAAGCGCACCAGCCAAGTCGGCGATGCGCGCGGTCGCGCCGCGAGGGCAAGCATGCAGCCCGCGCGCGGCGCGCTCGCGGATATCGGCCTCGGGGTCGACCAGCGCCGGCGTGAGTGCCTGACACGCCGGCTCGCCCAGCCCGATCAACAGCACAGTCGCTTCGCGCCGCACGTCTTCGTTGTCGTCGCCGAGAAAACGCGCAACTGCGGGAATATCCGCCGCCGTGAGCTTGAGGCTGGCGGCGGCCTCAAATCGTCCGCGGCGCACCGCCGCGAAGGCGGAATCGACGCCTGATGCCTGGGCGAGCGCGGCCAAACCGGCGACGAGCTCGGCAGCCAGCAGGACTGCACCCGCCAGCAGGGCGACAAATTTACTGCGGAACGGAGCTGCGCAGAGCACGTTGCGTTTCCTCGATTTCGCCCGGCGCGTAGCGCCCGCCCGGCTTGCGCGCAAACGACACGTCGAAGGCAAACCGGTCGAGAAACGCATCCACGGCATGATCGCACAGGCGCCGGCGCGCGGCGCCCGATGGGACGTCCGCTCGGATCTCCTGCGGGTCGGCCATGTAGTCGCTCAGCGCGTGCCAGACTTCAGGGGCGTCGAGAAAAGGCAGGATGTCGAGCAGGAACAGCCGTCCGGCGGTGTCCAGTTCCGCGCTGGATTCGAGCAACCGCAGCCGCGCATCGCGGTCGCCGAGGCGCGACAGTGCCGCCAGCGCCGCCAGGCGCAGCGGCACGATGTCGGACCAGGGGTGCAGCTTCACCGGCGCATCCCCGTGCTCGCGCACGAGCTTGTGCAACAGGTCGCGCGCGTCCGGTACGTAGCCGAGCAGCAGAACTGCGCTCGCGGTTCGATTACCGCGCTCCACGCTGGCGCGCAGGGCCGCGCCGGCGTCCGCCTCTGCGAGAATCTCCGCTGCCGCGCCGGACCGGTAGAGCGCATCGGCCGCGCGCGCCGCGTCGTCCGGCTCGGGCGACCCGAGGTTTCGCAAGGCCTGACGTGCTGAATCGTCTTCTACCATCGAGATGTTCCCAGATCGCGGCAGACTTAGGGGTTCATCACGTTGATGTCAGCTTTGGGGAGATGGATTCCGCGCTGATCGGTGATTCCATACATGAGCTCGAGGCGGCGGGCAGCAACGTAGTGGTCGTTGCGGCCCAGGAAATGGCCCATCTCGTGGGCCATGGAGACACCGACGGCAGTGCCGGCATTGTCCTCGAAGATGCAATTTCCAGCCAGAGTTCCGGCATCGGCACCGTCACCCGGCGTGGTGTCCTGCTCATATTCCCAAACGAGAAAATAGTTCAGATCCGCGCCGGGGTCGCCGAGCGCCGTCACCGTGTTCCACTCGCTTCCGGGCGAGGCGTCCCACGTGACCTCGGGACCGAGATCAACGGGGACCCTGACGTGCCGGCTGTGAAGTCGCACCACATGGATGTTGGCCTGACCGCCGTAAATGTAGTTCATGGTGGCAACCCAGTGCCCTGCCGACGCGGGCACGCGTCTTGTGTGGTGGCCGGTCGAATCGCGCACGAAATTGAACGTGACGCGGACCGTTTTTTTGTCCTTGGTATCTACCTCCAGCGCGACGTCGACAGCTGCGCCGCGCTTGGCCTCGATGCGCGCATTGCCCTTCTTGAGGCCATGCAGCCTGAAGATGCGGTCGCCGGCGTGCAGCGGCATGCGCTCGTCCTCGGGCGGAATGTCGGCCTGCCTGATCTCGGTGACGGTGACGACGGTCGGATCGTTGCTTGTCACCGTGAGGCCAGCGCCGTCCCGCAACGCCATGTAGCGGTTGCCTTTGACCGGCACCATCTGCCATCGCGGCGCGGCGTCCTTGTCGAACCCCCGCATGTTGAAGACTTTGTGCCACTCGGCTGCCACGACACGCTCCCTCGCTTATTGCGCATATTGGACGGTCGGCGCGCCGCAACACCCCGCCGGCGCAATGCCGGGGCGGGCCGGAGCCGCACCGCTCGGTCGTGAGACGACCGAGACGGCTCAGGGGTTCACGCCACGTCACCGCCCGTGAACGATTTTTGATCGGCCGGCCAAGCCGGGGCGGCCTCACGCCCAGGCGTAGGTGAACGTGTTGTCGGCGATCGACACCCTGGCTTCCTTCGGCTCCTCCTTGGCCAGCGAGCGCTTGAGGAATTCGCGCGAGAGCGCCGGCAGCAGCGTGTTCGTGATGATGTTGTCGATCATGCGGCCGCCGGAATCGGGGTCGTTGCACATCGAGACAATGTGGCTGACCACGGCGTCGTCGTAGACGAACGCGGCGTCGTGGTTCTCGCGGATGCGGCGGCCGATGCGGTCGAGCTGCAGCCGGACGATGCCGCCTAAGACCTCCTCGGAGAGCGGCAAGTACGGGATCGTCACCATGCGGCCGAGCAGCGCCGCCGGAAACACGCGCAGGAGCTCGGGCCGCAGCGCGGCCGCGAGCGCCTCGGCGTCGCCGGCGTATTTCGGATCCTTGGCAAGCTTCACGATCAGGTCGGTGCCGACATTCGAGGTGAGCAGGATGAGGGTGTTCTTGAAGTCGATGCGGCGGCCGGTGCCGTCCTCCATCTGGCCCTTGTCGAACACTTGGAAAAAAATCTCGTGCACATCGGGATGCGCCTTCTCGACCTCGTCGAGCAGGATCACGCTGTAAGGCTTGCGCCGCACCGCCTCGGTCAGGCGGCCGCCTTCGCCGTAGCCGACATAGCCGGGCGGCGCGCCCTTGAGCGTGGAGACCGTGTGCGCCTCCTGGAACTCCGACATGTTGATGGTGATCACGTTCTGCTCGCCGCCATAGAGCGACTCGGCGAGCGCCAGCGCGGTCTCGGTCTTGCCGACGCCCGAGGGACCGCACAGCATGAAGACGCCGATGGGCTTCATCGGATTGTCGAGCTTGGCGCGGCTGGTCTCGATGCGGTTCGCGATGATGCGCAGCCCGTGATCCTGCCCGATCACGCGCTTGCTGAGAATTTCCGGCAGCGACAGGATGGTCTGGACCTCGTCCTTGACCATGCGGCCGACCGGAATGCCGGTCCAGTCGGAGACCACCGAGGCTACCGCCTGCTCGTCCACATGGGCATAGATCATGCGCTTTTCCGGGTCGCGCTCCTCCAGCGCATCGAATTTTTCGCGCACAAGGCCGCGCGCCTCTTCCGGCGTCGGCTGAGCGCCGGCACCGTTTGTCGCTGTCGGCTTGTCCGCAACGGCGATGCCGTCGCTCCCTGCAAGCGGGACCGGGACCGGGGCTGGAGCCGCAGCCTTCTCTTTCGCCTCGTCGGGAGTGAGGATCTCGCGCAAGGATCGGATCTCGGTGACCAGCTTCTGCTCGGTCTCCCACTCGCTCTCGAGGTGGGCCAGCTTCTCCTTGAGCGACGCGATATCGGCGTCGATGGCGGCCAGGCGGTCGTCGTCCTGGTGGCCAAGATCGCTGTCGGCCAGGAGACCGGCCTTTTCCGCCTCGCGCGCCGCGATCGAGGCGCGCGTGTCCTCGATCATGGCCGGCGTCGCGCTCTGGCTGATCGAGACCCGGGCGGCCGCCGTGTCGAGCAGGCTCACGGCCTTGTCGGGCAATTGCCGCGCCGGAATATAGCGGTGCGAGAGCTGCACGGCGGCGACGATCGCGGCGTCGGAGATGCGCACCTTGTGGTGTTTCTCCATCGGCCCGAGGATGCCGCGCACCATGCGGCAGCATCGCTCCACATCGGGCTCACCGATCTGGATCGGCTGGAACCGGCGCGTCAGCGCCGGGTCCTTCTCGAAATATTTCTGGTATTCGCCCCACGTCGTGGCCGCGACGGTGCGCAGGGTGCCGCGCGCCAGCGCCGGCTTGAGCAGGTTGGCGGCATCGCCGGTCCCGGCGGCGCCGCCGGCGCCGATCAAGGTATGCGCTTCATCGATGAAGAGAATGATCGGGGTCGGCGAATTCTGCACCTCGTCGATGACGCTGCGCAGGCGCTGCTCGAACTCGCCCTTCATGGAGGCGCCGGCCTGCATCAGCCCGACATCGAGCGCGCACAGCCGCACGCCGCGCAACGGCGGCGGCACGTCGCCGGCCGCGATGCGCTGGGCAAATCCCTCGACCACCGCGGTCTTGCCGACGCCGGCCTCGCCGACGAGGATCGGATTGTTCTGCCGCCGCCGCATCAGCACGTCGACGATCTGACGAATCTCCTCCTCGCGGCCGAGGATCGGGTCCATCTCGCCGCTTTTGGCCTTCAGTGTGAGATCCTGCGAGTAGCGGTCGAGCGGCGTCGTGCCCTTGGGGCCGGCCGCCTGCTCGGCACCGGGCGTTCCGGCGGCGCGCAGTCCCGATCCGTCCATCGGACGCAGGATCTCCTCCTCCGACCCGGCCCAGATGGCGCGGTGCTCGGTGGCAAGCGCATCGACGTTGATCTTGCCGAATTCCTGCGACGCATTGAGCAGCGCACGCCGCAGCTCGAGCGATTTCAGCGCGCCGACCAGCACGTGGCCGGTGCGGATCTGGGTTTCGCCGAAGAACAGCGTCGCATAGTGCCAGCCGCGGTCCAGCGCATCGACGATGCCATTCGAGATTCCCGGCATCTCGGTCTCGTTGCGGCGGAAGCCGCTGATCACCACGCCGATGTCGCTGAGCATGCGCGACCGGTCGAGGCCGAAATGGTCGGCGCTCAGGCCGATATCGGTCCGTTCCTCCTGCAGGATGTGGAACAGCCAATGGGCCAGCTCGACGTTGCGATTGCCGGTGCTCTTGGCGTGGCGCAGCGCCTTGATGAAGGCGTCGTATCCGATGCGATTGAGCTTACCGGTCACGGCTTCGAGGCTGATGTCGGCCATTATGCCCTCCCGGCGGCGTCACGACGCCTGCTCCGCTGTTGTCTGAAAATATCCGCCGGATGAAAGCGAGCATCGCAGCGGTATGGGCGCTCCAGCCCCACCCATTCGGGCGCCATCCAGGTGGTCCAGCCGAGCTGACCGAAAGTGCCGAGCTTCACCGGCTCGACGTCGCGCGACGGCAGCGCCAATTCCACTTCCCAGTCGAGCTGATCGCCGATGTAGAAGAACACCGCATCGACGAGCGGCTCGCAGCGGTCGCCGGTCGGCAGGAAGCGCATGTACTCCGCCAGGCTGGCGGTGTAGATGCGGATGCGAATCTTGTCCTGCACGCTGAATACGGCCGCGCCGACCACGATGTCGCGGCCCATCGCGCTGTTGCTGGCGCCGAGCCGGCTGCGCTCGCCCTTCTCGATGGTGAGCCGCGAGCCGGCGAACTGCTCGATCTCGACGCGGACCCCGAACAGGCCGCCGATGAGGGCGCTCAGGCGCGAGGCAGACTTGGCCTGCGGCGCCATCAGCCCGGCAAAGGCCAGCTTGGCCAGATCCGGCACGCTGTCGAGATTGCGATAGGGCAGCGAGCCGAGGCCGATCATGGCGCCGACATAGACGAGGAAACGATCGGCATCGGGGCGATCGTGCTGCACGATCGGGCGGGCATCGGCCCAGGCGCGGAAGAACAGCTGCAGGAAACGATGATTGAACACGTCGAGGAAGCGGGGGAAGGCTTCGTCCCGGTTCAGGGCCCACCCATACGCTTCTTCGGTGGTCGACAGCGGGAGCGCTCCCTGCGGCCCCAGCAATCCGAGGAACTTGGCGTGAACGCGGATCTGCCCGCTCTTCGCCGGCTCGACGCGAGACAAGTTGGAGGCCGGGAAATCCATGAACGGATCCTGGCCGAGCAGGACGAAGTCCTCGCGCAGCGAGCGGCTGTCGCCGATCCGCGGCCGATCCCGAAAGGTACGCTCGAGCCGGCGCATCATCATGAAGAAGTCGAACCGCCAGGGCTCCTTGACGGCTTCATCGAGGAAGGTGGGCCGGCTCGTCGCCGCATGCAGCGGCGCCTGCAGGAGGGCGTCGTCAACCGCGACCGGCGGCGCCGCCGCGGCGGCAGTCGCTTTCTCGCCGTCGTCGAGCACCTTCATAGCGGATACCGCGTCCCGATGCGCGTCGGCCAGCGCATGATCTCGCCGCGCTCGACGGTCCGTATGACCGTCTGGGTGAAATGGTTAAGCCCAACATATTCCACGAAGAAGCGGTCGAGAACCGCCCCGAGCAGGAACACGCCGCTGCCCTCGAATGCTTTCTCGTCGACAGTGACAGTGATCTCGATGCCGCGCGCGGTCGCGCTGCCGGTATCGCGGTGTACGCGGCGCACGACCGGGGCGCTGTCGACGCTGCGCACGCCACGGATCTTTCGCTCGGTCGCGCTGTCGGCGAGATCCCCGAACATCCCCAGCATCTCGCGCACGGCCTCCCCGCCCTTCCCGGCCCCGCGCTCGACCAGGCCGAGCTGGTTGAGGCTGAGCATGTTGATGAGCCGCCAAGCCACCGCGCCCGTATGGGCGACCTCGGACCGGCTCCGGTGCTGCGACACGACCGGCTCGCGCGGCTTGGTCGGGCCGGCCACGCAGATCACCTCGAGTGTCACGTCATCGAGGAGGCGGAAGTCCGCCCCGCCCTCGCCCACCGGAAGATGCTCGGTCAGGTGCCGGTTGGAGCACAGGGCGCGCACGCTGAGCTCGGCCACCGAGGTCTCGTCATGGACGCCGGCCGGCTCGACCAGCGAGAGGAACGTGTCCGTGCCGGTATAGTCTGACGACTTGCCGTACTTCTTCTCCTCCGCGGTGAAACGGCGGGGCAGGCGGCGAACCGTGTAGGCGAGCTTCGGGTCGCTGGCGGCGATGTCGAGCGAAGCCGCATAAAGCGGAGGCACCGGCACCTTTTCGGGCCGGCCCGGATAATGCGCAAAGACATCGACAATCCGGTGCGGCTCGAAGTCGAGGTACCGGCTGCGATCGGGCACCACGTGGTATTCGTGCTGGTTCGGCCGCACCGGGATGCGGTCGGTCGTCTTCTCGAACAGGTTCACGGCCGGAGCGGTATAGAGCGAGAACATGTCGGTGCGCGCCGCCGCGGTGAGGCGGCTATTGACCTCGTTGAACACGAACAGCACGTCCACCGATTTCGCCTTCAGCCGCCGCACCGCCGGTTCGAGCCCGCTCAGGGCAAAGCCGAGGAACTTGCGCGGAAACATGAAGTATTCGCGCAGGAAGTCGAATCCGCGAAACACCCGCTGGTCGGTGCCGAGCAGGTTGTCGTCATCCCCGAAGCCGAGTTGCACGAGCTTGACCTCGGGAACCGACAGCACGACGGGGTCGCCGAACTGGTCGAGATAGCGGAAATAAATGCCGATCCGGTGGGCGAAGAGCTGCTCGTACACCGCGACCGCATCGGCTTCCGGACCAACAAGATAGATCGGCAGCTCGCGCACCCGGCAACCGGCGAACCAGACCGCCGGGTTGGCCAGCGCCGCCGCGTCTGCGATCTCGTTTTCGGCGCGCGCCGCCATGCGATGGGTGAGCGACAGGCGCAGCCCCGCGAGCACCTCCGACCCGCCGGCGAGTCCCAGCGCCTGCAGCGGCGCCGGCGTCGGATAATATTCGGCGGCGGTGATGTCGAAGGGCCAGAGCGTCACGTCCGAGCAAAGCCGGAACCGGCACGCGATCTGCCGGTCGAGTTCGCGATAGGTGGCGTCGAAATAGGACCCACGACGGATCAGGCGGCCTTCGCGCAAGGCCGGATCGGCGTAGGGGGGAGCGATTTTCGCCAGCAGGGCGGTGGGCGTGGGCGCGAGATAATTGGGGACCAGCTGCTCCAGCAGGTTGGCGGTGAATTCGGGGAACTCGTGCTTGAGCTTGAGCTGCACGCGGGCAGCCAGGAAGGCGGCGCCTTCGAGCAGGCCAGCCACCATCGGGTCCATGCGATCGGCGACCAGGCCGCCAAGCCGCTCCGCGATGCCCGGATATTCGGCGGCGAATTCGCGCGCCTGCTCATACAGCAGCTGCAGTTCCCGATTGTAGAGATCGAGGAATTCCCGATGCATGACACTCAGGTTCGGCTGAGCGTGATGTTGCCGCTGTCGAGCTCGAGATCGGCGACGAACTCGACCGGAACGTTGAGCGGCTCGCACAGGAGGTCGGCGCGCACGACGAAGCGCACCTTGAGCTCGGCCTCATCGAGCTCCGACGACCTGCTGACGCGGATGGTCTGCGGGATCAGGCGCGGCTCGTAGTTGACGAGGGCCGACTTGATCTCGTCGCCGATGTTCTCCACCGAGAGCTCGTCGATCGACCGGTGCGTGATGTCGGGCAGGCCGAAATTCAGGACCGATTTGCGCACGTGCTCGAATCGCTGCAGGTCCTCGCTCGACTCCATGGCGATGGTGTTCATCAGGGAATCGAGATCGCGCGCCACCTCGCGCCGCAAGGTGGGCTCGGTAATGGCGGTGCGCACGGCCATGCGCCGGCTGGCGATCACCCGCTCGCCCGCCTCGTCGCGCAAATCCAGCTTGGTCTTGGCATCGCGCGCCTCATGGGCGCCGCGGAACGCGTACATCAGCGGCGGGCTCAGTCGGTCCTTGCGATTGGAACCCACCATCCGTCAATCCGAAAGCGCGGGCTCCGGCCGAGTTCGGCCGGAGCCCGTACCAGTGAAGCATTCACCCGGACTGCTCACGAGGAGCCTCTTCCGTTTGAGCCCGCTCGCTGACCTTGCGCCCACCATCCGACGGGCTCAGACAGCCTTGTTCGTCTTCGCATTGTAGCCGGCCTTGATCGAGGCGCCGAGCGAACCGTTCGCCTCCTGCGGCTTGTAGTCGAAGTCGATCTGGGCGAAGTTGAGCGAGATCTGGTCCGTAGGGACGATATCCGAGTGGCCGGAGCCGCCGGTCTGGTAGGAGCTGACCAGGACGTCGGACATGGTGACCTTCAGGAACTCCTGCTGGTCCTTGCCGGCCTTGCGACAGATCAGTTCCGCCTTCTTGATGTGCTCCCCGTTCGCGCAGGCGAGAAACAGCTTCGGGCTGGCCTTGTTGATCTTCATCACAAAGTGGAAATCCTGCATCGCCACCTTGCCGCCGCCACTTCCGCCGCTGGAATGGCCCGTTCCGGTCTGGGCCTCGCCCCAGGACCAGGACTCGAGCTCAATCGCGTTCTTGTGCTTGGAGTCATGGGATTCGCCTTCAATCCCATCGAGTTTCAGAAAGTAATCAACGGCAGCCATAACGGTTCCTCTCTAAATCTTTGTCGACCCGAAGCCGATCTCCGGGCTCCGCCAACTTAGTCGCTGCACTGGCACGCAGGTTCAAGCCGCCGGAGAGGGCAGCCGCGATACCAGGCTGAGCCCGATGTCCATGGCCTCGAGCTGGTAATGCGGCCGCAGATAGAACCGCGCCATGTAGTAACCGGGGTTCTCCTCGTTCTCGAAGACTTCCACGGACGCGGCCGACAGCGGTTTCTTCGCCTTGGTCTCCTCGCTCGAGATGTCCGGCGCGCCGTCGACGTATTCAAGGATCCATTCCTGCAGCCAGCGCTGCAGCGCGTCCTTTTCCTTGGTCGAGCCGATCTTGTCGCGCACCATGCACTTGAGGTAGTGCGCGAAGCGCGACACCGCGAACATGTAGGGCAGCCGCGACTTGAGATTGTCGGAAGCGGTGGCGGCGACGCCGTCCTTGCCGAAATATTTGCGCGGCTTGTAGATCGACTGGGCACCGATGAACGCTGCCTTGTCGGTGTTCTTGCGGTGGATGATCGGGATCAGCCCCGACTTGGCCAGCTCGTGCTCGCGCCTGTCGGTAATCGCGATTTCGGTCGGGCACTTCAGGTCCACGCCGCCGTCGTCGGTCGGGAAGGTGTGGGTCGGCAGGTTGATCACTTCGCCGCCCGATTGGACGCCGCGGATGCGCGTGCACCAGCCGTATTCCTTGAAGGCGCGGTTGATGTTCACCGCCATCGCATAGGTGGCGTTCATCCAGGCATACTTCTCGCCCCTGTGGCCGTCGGTGTCCTCCTCGAAGGCGAACTCCTCCACGGGATCCGTCTTGGCACCGTACGGCACCCGCGCCAGCACGCGCGGCATACACAGGCCCACGTAAATGGAGTCGTCCTGATCGCGCAGACCCTTCCACGCCGCGTATTCCGGCGTGTCGAACAGCTTGCTGAGATCGCGCGGATTCATCAGCTCGGTCCAGCTGTCCATGCCCATCAGCGTCGGCTCGGCACCGGCGAAGAACGGACAATGCGCGGCCGACGCCACCTTGCTGAGGTCGCGGAGAAGCTGAACGTCCGTGGGCAGGTGGCTGAAATAGTAGTCGGCGATCAGGCAGCCATAGGGCTCGCCGCCGAGTTGGCCGAACTCCTGCTCGTAGACCTTCTTGAACAGCGGGCTCTGGTCCCAGCGCGCGCCGGGATAGAGGCGCAGGTTGCGGTAGAGCTCGTTCTTGGAGATATTCATCACGCGGATCTTGAGCTGCGCGTCGGTCTCCGAATTGAAGACGAGATGATGCAGCCCGCGCCATGCGCTCTCCATCTCCTGGAACTCGGGCGCGTGCAGGATCTCGTTGATCTGCGCGGTCAGCTTCTGATCCAGGCGGGCGATCATCTCCTCGATCGTGTCGAGCACGTGGTCCTTGATGACGGTGGCGTCAGCCAGCGCCTCCTGGACCAGCGTCGCAACGGCGTTCTCGACCTCGGTGGCCGCCCGCTCACTGCGTGGCTTGAAGCTCTGCTTGAGGAGGGTTGAGAATTCGTCGGGGTCGCGCGTCTCGACTGCAGCGCCCTGCTGCTCTGATACGGTTTCGGTCGCCATGAAGGACCTCCAGGATTATGCTTTGTCTTCGGCTTCGGCCTCGCCCGCGTCGCCTTTTTGCGCCGCCCTATCCTTGAGAGCGGCCATCAGCTGGGGATCGGCCAACAGTTTCTTGATCTGGTCCTCGGCCGCCACCTTGCCGTCCATGTAGCGCATGAGGTTGGCGAGCTGCTCGCGCGCCTGCAGGAGCTTGGCAAGCGCCGGCACCTGTCGCGCGATGGCGGTGGGGCCGAAATCGTCCATCTTCTTGAAGTGCAGCTCGACACCGAGCTCCTCGCTCGAGCCGTCGCCGAGCTGGTTCTTGACCCGGAATATGACGCCGGGCGCGACGGCGGCCATCCGCGCCTCGAAATTGTCCATGTCGATGTCGAGGAACTTGCGTTCGTCGACGTCCGGCTTTTCGACGGTCGATGCGTTGCCGGACAGGTCGGCTAGCACACCCATCACGAAGGGAAGCTCGACCAGCCGTTCGGCATTGTAGGGATCCTCGTAGGTGATGTGGACACGAGGAGGACGATTGCGTTTGATGAAGCGCTGACCGCTGTCGCGAGCCATTGTGATTCCCCTTGAGCTCTGGCCGGCAGGCCGGGGAGACGACGTGACCGACATTCAAGATGAAATCTACCGCGTGGTCAACGAACCCCCGCCGCTCGGTGCGCCGGTTCGCCCGTAAACCATTGCGGGAAACTATCGGCTCCGCCTCTCCCGTCTCATGTGACCTTTGTCGCAGATACGCGCCGGCGGGTTCAATGCCGATTCAACTTTCTTGCGTGCCGAACGCGGCTTCTGGCAACACGTGCTTGAGCAAGCTCAGAAAGTCACGGCCGGCGAGATCGCGCGCCCGATCGATGAGAAAAGGCAGCGGGCTCGACGGCTCGCTGACGCGGTAGAAGGCCGCGGTTTGCTCGAGCAGCTTGAAGGCGTCCGCCCGTGTCTTGGCTTCGAGGCGGCGCTCTGCAGCCCCGTCGCCATCCGCATCCGAGAAGGACTGAGCCGCCGTCGAGCCGAGATCGGCCAACCTCTGCAGCGGCAGCTGAAGCACCTGATCCCGTCCAATATTGATCGCCGCCTGCTCCACGTGGGCGGGAAGAAGAACCTGCATAATCTCCACGAAGGACTTGCCCATGAGCTGCTCGGCCTGCCGCACCAGCAGCAGGGCGGGGTTGGATGGCTCATGGCGGCCGAAGTATTCCGCAACCGCTGCGAGAGCAGCGGCCGCGTCGGCGAGGGAGGTCACTTCGCCCGTGAGCGTCAGCGGCCCGGCGTCCGCGGCCGCCCCGGCGCCTTCGGCCGCCGTTGCGGCAAGCGACGCGGCAGGATCGCGCTTGGCAACGAAGCCATTGAGCAGCGAGCGGATTTTCTCGGCCAGGTTGGGCAGGCGGTCGAGTTTCGCGGCGTGGGCGAATCCTGCCCGCTCGGTGCAGACGTTGCGAATGTCGGTCAGCGCCGTCCACAACGTGTCGACACGGGTCAGCGTCTGCACAAGCTCGGTGAACTCGCCCTCCATCAGCGCCTTTTCGACTGTGGTGAGGTCGTGATTGTCTTCGCCCTCGCGCGCCGCAACCTCCCCGGCCGCGATCATGTGGGAGCGGTAGCTGATCGGGCCGATGCGGGGGTGCCGGATGAGCTGCGCGTATTGCAACGGGAAAATGACCGGGGCCAGGTCGTCGAGCGTTTCGAGCGCCGCCATTCGCGCCGTGAATGCACCGTCCTCGCCCCGCGGGTGCACATCGTCCCATCGTTCGCTCAACAGGTCCCGAAGCGCGCGCACGGCGGTGCCGAACCCATCGAGGTCGCGGTTGAGGATGCAGAATTTCGCGAGAATCGTGAGCAGGCGCACATCGCGCGTCTGGGCGAGCAACGGCTGCATCGCCGCGATCTCGGCCGCGAAATCGATCGGGCTGCCGCCGATTTGCAGCCCCCCGAAGGGTTTGCCGTTCTCCTGCCCGAAGAAGGACGACGGGAGCAGGCTCTCGGCCTTGGCGATGAAATTCATGTAGTCGAGATCGCCGGCAAGGTCGAGATCCGGGCCGCACGGCTCGCCGTCCGCGATCGGACTGGTCAACGCTGCGAGATCAGTTTCTCCCATATGCGTCCCGCCACGCGGCCCGGGAAGCACAGCTTAGGGGCCGGACCATGACTTGCCCGTTTTCGAGACTGGAACTGCTCGACTATGCCCCCCCACCGGATATATCGTCAACGAGCGCCGCAAGCAGGGGGACCCCTATCGCTCGCCTGCATCAGCCATGCTCGAAGCCGACCGTCCGCAGGGCACTTGGATTTCTCCGCCCTGCTGTCCCCACCGCAGGCCGGCCCATGAACCCCGACCGGGCTCCAGCCGACTAACGCGCGGATCGCCTGCTCGAAGCCCGATCGACTCCCGCGGAAGATCCTGAGGATTCCCATGCATTCGTCTCCGCCTCCCAAGCACGGTACCCGCCCCGCCCGCCTGAAGACAGCTCTCGGCGAAGACGAACTCGTGCTCGTCCGGTTCGACGCGACCGAGGGGTTGAGCCAGCTGTTCCAGTACCGGATCGAGGCGCTCAGTGCGAAGGACGTCGATTACAATGCCATCATCGGGCGCCCGTGCCGGGTCACGATCGAGAGCTACGACAACGCCAAGCGCTCCTTCCACGGGATCCTCACGGAAGCGCAGTGGGTTGGCGTCAGGCAGGAGCATCAGGTCCATCGGCTGCTGGTCCGGCCGTGGCTGTGGCTTCTGACCAAGACCAGCGACTGCCGTTTCTTCCTCGACAAGACCGCTCCCGATATCATCCAGGAAGTGTTTCGCGACCGCGGATTCAACGATTATCGCCTCGATCTCAGCGAGAACCATCCGAAACGGGAATATTGCGTCCAGTATCGCGAGACCGACTTCGCGTTCGTCTCGCGGCTGATGGAGCACGAAGGGATCTATCATTATTTCGAACATACGGACGACAAGCACACGCTCGTGCTCGTCGATTCGATGTCCAAGCACCGGCCGGCCCCGGGGCTTGCCTCCGTCGACTTCGTCCCGCGGGGCACCCCCGACAAACGCCGCCGGCAGCACATCTACGATCTCGTCAGCGAGCGCCGGTTCCGCAGCGGCAAGGTCGAGCTCAACGATTACTACGAGATCACGCCCAATGCCGACCTGAAGGCCGACAAGAACAAAC
>DATFWC010000124.1:0-10858 GCA_035259885.1 Xanthobacteraceae bacterium | reverse complement strand
AGGCCAAGGACTTTTCCGCTGTGCTCGACGAACTGTCCGGCGAGGAGCCGGTCGCCGCGCGGAAATGAGGACTGCTGCTGTTAATGACCTAAAGCACGTTGCGATCAGATTGACGCGAAGGCGGCGCCACTTGCTCCACCTCTCCCCGCGTGCGGCAGGGTTATCGCATTTGAGTTGGTATCTTGAGGTGCAAGGCAAAGCCACTTGCGCCACCTCTCCCCGCACGCGGGGCGAGGTGGAGCAAGCGGCGCGCACGTTGCCACCTCCAAGCAGCGAGCCATATGCGATTGCCCTGCCCTTCGTAGGGTGGGTTGAGGCGTCGCGCTCGGCGCGCGGGCAGAATTGCTGCGCAGGCACGCCGAAACCCACCATGCTGAATCGCCGCCGGTGGGTTTCGGCGCGTCGCGCCGCGAAACATCGCCGGCGCGCCCGTCAGGCGCCCCAACCCACCCACGGCGCCGCCGCTCACTGCCAGCCGGGCACGCTGCGCATGTCAGGGAGCCGATGGGCGATGCCCTTGTGGCAGTCGATGCAGGTCTTCTGGCCCTCGAACAGGTAGCGGCGATGCGCATCGGCGGCGCGCGGCGACTGCTTGGTGAGATCCATCGACTGGGCGCTGTGGCAGTTGCGGCATTCCAGCGAGTCGTTGGCCTTGAACCGCGCCCATTCGTGTATCGCCAGCTCGAGCCGCTCGTCGACGAATTTTTCACGCGTGTCGATCGAGCCGAAAAGATGACCCCACACCTCCTTCGACGCCTGCATCTTGCGCGCGATCTTGTCGGTCCAGTTGTGCGGCACGTGGCAATCCGGGCAGGTCGCCCGTACGCCTGACCGGTTGGTGAAGTGCACGGTCGATTTCAGCTCCTCGAACACGTTGCTCCGCATCTCGTGGCAGCTGGTGCAGAACGTCTCGGTATTGGTCAGTTCGAGCGCGGTATTGAAGGCCCCCCAGAACAGGACGCCGGCGACGAAGCCGCCGAGCACCAGCACGCCGAGGCTGAACACCGAGCTGGGACGCCGCAGCACGCCCCACAGCTCCCATGCGAAGTCGTAGAGGCGGCGATACCACGGCGCGGTGCGCTGCGGGCTTTCGCTCGCCGTCATCGCCGCGCTCCTCCCGGCGCCGTCCGCGCCAGCAGCGCGTCGATGTCCACGAAGTCATTCTCCACCGGCGCTTTGACATCGTGCTGGGGCACGTGGCAGGAGGTGCAGAAGAACCGGCGCGGTGACACGGTTGCCAGGAACTGGCCGTCGCGATCCATGAAATGCGTGATGCTGATCATCGGCGCCTGCGATTCGCCCGTACGCGATCGCGCATGGCAGGCGAGGCAGCGGTTGCCGTTGAGATCGACCTGATAGCCTTCGATCGAGTGCGGAATCACCGGCGGCTGCTCCGGATAGTTCCGCGTCTCCCGTTCCGACGTATTGCGCTCCGGCGTGAGGCGCGGCGCCGGCGCGATCTGATCGAGCGGCGTCGGCCCGCGCAGCGGCAGTTCGAACGCCGGCCCCTGGCTTTGCGCGAGGATCACGGTCGACAGGCCGATCATCCCGGCGGCGAGGACCGACAGGCCCAGCATTGGCAGGACGGTCTTCATCGCCCGTCTCCCGCCAGGGCGATGCGGCAGGCGCATTTCTTGAAATCCGTCTGCAGCGAGATCGGATCGGTGGCGTCGAGGGTGACGCGGTTGATCAGCTCCCCCTCGTCGAACCAGGGGACGAACACGACGCCGCGCGGCATCCGGTTGCGGCCGCGCGTCTCGACGCGGGTGCGGATGTAGCCGCGCCGCGACTCCACCTTGATCTCGTCGCCGCGCCGCAGCTTCAGCGCCTGGGCGTCGTCGGGATGCATGAAGCACACGGCTTCCGGGAAGGCGCGATAGAGCTCCGGCACGCGTCGCGTCATCGAGCCCGAATGCCAGTGCTCAAGGACGCGGCCGGTCACCAGCCAGAATGGATAGGTGTCATCCGGCGATTCCGCCGCCGGCTCATACGGCAGTGCGAAGATGCGCGCCTTGCCGTCGGGGTTGCCATAGAACTCGACGCCCTTTCCGGGCTTCACAAAGGGATCGTATCCCTCGCGAAAGCGCCACTTCGTCTCCTTGCCATCGACCACGGGCCAGCGCAGGCCGCGCTCCTGGTGGTAGACGTCGAAAGGCGCCAGGTCGTGTCCATGGCCGCGGCCGAACCCGGCATATTCCTCGAACAATCCCTTCTGCACGTAGAAGCCGAACTGCTTGGCTTCCTGATTGTCGTAGTTCGGATCGGCGTCGGCGAGCGGGAATTTGTCGACCTGCCCATTGGCGAACAGCACGTCGAACAGCGTCTTGCCGCGGTATTCGGGCTTCTTGGCGATGAGCTCCTCCGGCCACACTTCTTCGACCTTGAACCGCTTGGAAAACTCCATCAGCTGCCACAGGTCGGAGCGCGCCTCGCCCGGCGCGTCGACCAGCTGGTGCCAGAAATGCGTGCGGCGCTCGGCGTTGCCGTAGGCGCCCTCCTTTTCCACCCACATGGCGGTGGGCAGGATGAGATCGGCCGCCATGGCCGTCACGGTCGGATAGGCCTCCGACACGACGATGAAATTCTCCGGGTTGCGATAGCCCGGATAGGTCTCCTCGTTGGCGTTGGGCGCCGCCTGGAGATTGTTGTTCACCTGGATCCAGTAGGCATTGAGCTTGCCGTCGCGCAGCATGCGGTTCTGCAGGATGGCATGATAGCCGGGCTGCGCCGCGATCGTGCCCTCGGGCAGTTTCCAGATGCGCTCGGCGGTGTCGCGGTGGGCCTTGTTGGTCACGACCAGATCGGCGGGAAGCCGATGCGCGAATGTGCCGACCTCGCGCGCCGTGCCGCAGGCCGACGGCTGTCCCGTGAGGGAGAACGGGCTGTTGCCCGGCTCGGAGATTTTGCCCGTGAGCAGGTGCAGATTATAGACGAGATGGTTGCACCAGACGCCGCGGGTATGCTGGTTGAACCCCATGGTCCAGAAGCTCATTACCTTGACCTTGGGGTCGGCGTACATCTCTGCCAGCGCCTGCAGGCGGTTGACCGGGACGCCGGACAGCTTCGACGCTTTCTCGAACGTGTAGTCGGAGACGAACTTGGCGTAGTCGTCGAAACTGATCTCGGTCGAGTCGCCGGCCTTGGCGCGGCCGGTCGCCTTCTGTTCCAGCTGGTGTTCCGGGCGCAGTCCGTAGCCGATGTCCGTCGTGCCGCGCCGGAAGGTGGTGTGGCGGTCGACGAAATCCTTGTTCACCTTGCCGCTCTTGATGATGTGGTTGGCGATCGCGTTCATGATCGCGAGATCAGTCTGCGGCGTGAACACGATCGGGATGTCGGCCAGATCGAACGAGCGGTGCTCGAACGTGGAGAGCACGGCGACGCGCACGTGCGGCGCCGACAGGCGGCGGTCGGCGACCCGCGTCCACAGGATCGGGTGCATCTCGGCCATGTTGGAGCCCCACAGCACGAAGGCATCCGCCGCCTCGATGTCGTCATAGCATCCCATCGGCTCGTCGACCCCGAAGGTGCGCACGAAGCCGACCGCGGCCGACGCCATGCAGTGGCGCGCATTGGGGTCGATGTTGTTGGAGCGGAATCCGGCCTTGAACAGCTTGTTGGCGGCGTAGCCTTCCCAGATCGTCCACTGGCCCGAGCCGAACATTCCGACGCCGCTCGGGCCCCGCTTCTTCAGCGCGTCCTTGAATCTTTCCGCCATCACGTCGAAGGCTTCGTCCCAGCTCACCGGCGTGAAGTCGCCGTTCTTGTCGAACTGACCGTTCTTCTTGCGCAGCAGCGGCCGGGTGAGCCGGTCATGGCCGTACATGATCTTGGACAGGAAGTAGCCCTTGACGCAGTTGAGGCCGCGGTTCACCTCCGACTTGATGTCGCCGTGGGTGGCGACCACGCGGCCGTCCTTGGTGCCCACCATGACGCTGCATCCGGTGCCGCAGAACCGGCATGGCGCCTTGTCCCAGTTGAGCAGCGTGGTGTTGCGGTCGGTGACGAGATTCGCCGCCCCGGCCGGCGCCGCCATGCCGCCCGCGGCCGCCGCCATGGCGGCGGCTTCCAGTTTCAGCGCATCGCGGCGGGTCAATCCGGTTCGTGTCATGATGGCCTGTCCTTCTCGGCGGCGGTGTCGCCGGCGTCGGTTGCGTGATAGACGAGCGTTGCCGTGATGACGTCCGGCAGCAGCGATATGCGGGTCAGCTTTTCTCCCACCGGATCGGCGCCGTCCGCCTCGACGACGACCACCAGCCTGCCCTTGGGATCGCGCTGAAAGATCTCCGCCCCGTCAATGGCGCCGATGGCGGCGGCGACCCCGGCGAGTCGCTCGGGGCGCGTCTGCACCAGAACGCTGGCAATCTCGACCGTACCGGCGGGCGACGGCAGTTCCGCCGCCTGCGCGATCCAGCGGCCGCGAATGAATTGTCGGCGGCTGCGGGTCATGTTCAGGTCGCCGGCGGCGGGCCCGGCGGCCCGGCCACCATCTGGTAGATCCACACAGCGAGCCCGTACGCGCCCACGGTTCCCACCGCCAGCGCCGGCATCAGCATGGCGGTCAGGAAGAGAAAGGCGAAGATTTCCATCCGTCGTTGACGGCGGGCGTCGGCTGTCGCGGGTTCCACCTCGGCCTCCCTGATCGAGCCGGAAACGCGGGGCGCGGTTGTTCGCCGGTCGGGGCGTCCGGTAAGACTGGACCAGGACGCGGCTTCGATTTTTGATATGGATCAACCAAATAGCAAGCGCAATCGATTGCCGCTCAGGCGGCAAGACGCGACCCGATCGGTATCCCGCCACCGTTGCAACGGCGGTGCGACGGCACCCTGATCGGGTTTTTCGGGAAAGATCATGCTCCGGGCTGTCTTGGCACGAGATGCCGGTGCGAAGAAAGTCATCTGCCTCCAGACGGGCAGCCGGCGACATTCAATTCGCCGCCTGTGCGGCAAGACGACCCGCCGGCGCGCCCCCGCCGGGGCCCGCGATCACGTCCAGGATACGCTGGCGCCCTGCGGATCGAAGTCCAGGGCCGCACTCGCGACCGTACTTTATTGTCGCCCGTGCTGGTGTCCCGCATAGCCGCGCAATGCGGCGTACTGGCGAAGCTGCTCCGGGGTCAGGATGTCGCGCGTGACCAGGTGATACTTGAGATGCACTTGCCGCAGCGCCGCCTGGGTGGAGCCGATCGCCTCCGTGGCGGCCTGAAGCTGCGCCGCCGTGATGGTCTGGTGGACGAATGCGCGATCGAGCTCGGCTTCCTGCGCGATCAGCTTCTCGCCCAGCGGAATCGCCTCGGCTTTCATGGCGGCGAACAGGCTTTGTACCCTCGCCCGCTGCTCCGCCGAGAGGCCCAGCGAGTCCGCCAGTTCCAGCGTGTGCATCGGCCCAGGATAGCCGTTGAGCTCGGCGGCCAGCGCCAGGCTCAGGCCGCGGCCGCCGCGCAGATCTGCGATCTGCTGATCGGACAACGCCTTGATGCTGCGCGCCTCGAAGCCGGCGTAGGGCTGGTGGCTCTGGGCCAGGGCGTCGCCCGCGGCCAGCGCCAGCGCGATGGCCAGAAACAGGGTGAACCGGTTCATGTCTGTCTCCCGTTGCATGAGCCTTCTGTTTGCCACTCTACGCCCGGCCGCTGCCGCGCCGTATGATCAGGATCAGTGGGCCGATCAAGCCGCTCGGCGCCACGCGGACACGGGAGATCTTTTTTCACATTGTCAAACAGCCAACGCTGCGCTGATCCCGGGAGTCGCTTTTTCGACCCTTTGGCGCAGCGGGTGGCGCCTCTTTCTTCATCTCCCTCCATAGAGCAGGGCTATCGCATATGGCTGGCTGCTTGGAGGTGGCAACGCGCGCGCCGCTTGCTCCACCTCTCCCCGCGTGCGGGGAGAGGTCGATTTTGCGAGCGGAGCCCTGGCGAAGCGAAGCAAATCGGGTGAGGGGGCTTGTCCACAATCTCAGACTCGCGGCTGCGCCCCCTCACCCGGATTCCTCGCTGCGCTCGGAATCCGACCTCTCCCCGCACGCGGGGAGAGGTGGCGCAAGTGGCTTTGCCTCGCACCTCAAGATACCAACTCAAATGCGATAGCCCTGCTCCAAAGAGGGAGCGGAGCGCCGGAAAGGCGCTCGTGCGGCCGTGCGATAGGCCGCACTTTGGCGTGTGTGCGAGACACGCCGAAGGACGTTTGCGAGACGTCCCCGTGCCCCTTGCGATCGGGGCACTCGCCTTGCGGCGCTCACTGCGGCTGCTCCGACATCATCCGGGTCGTAGTGCCCGGCGGTCGCCCGAGTGCGGTTCGTGACGCCGCCCGCGGGAGCCGCTCCCGCCTCCGCCCTCTGGATGTCTCCGGAAGACGCCTCAGATCGAGGCGGGACAGGATGTTGATTGGAACGAAGCGGGAACATTGTCCAAAGAAAATCGGAGTTTCTCACCATCGCGGCGGCGAAAAACTCCGGCCGCCCGCACGACGCCCCGACACGACACGCGCAGCCTTATTGGGCTTCGGCGGCGAACGGGGCGTGACACTCGGGCTTGCCTACGCGTCAGCGCGATGTGCCGGTTGAAACAGTTCGACAAAATTGCCGGAAGGATCGACGAGCAGCACCTGAGAGCCGCCCGGTCCGGTCACGATGTCGTTGCGGAACTGTACGCCAGACGCGCGCAAGCGCGCGACCTCGGCGGCAAGATCATCGACGATGAGATGAATCCGATTCCAGCCCCCGGGCCGCGGCCGTTCGCCATCGCTCATGGGTCTGCCCGCCGAACTCTTCGGCCCGCTCAGCAACAGCCGCAGCGAGCCTCGCCTGACGTCAGCAAACGCGGGAGCGAAATTGGAAAGAAGTTCGAAGCCCAGATGCCGAGTGTACCATCCGACCGCAAGCTCGACGTCATCGACCATATAGCGGACATTGACGGTCGTGGATGACATCTTTTCCTCCGAACTTGCGACCGACCTGCCGAGCCCGGTCGGGCCGACAGTTTCTCGATCCTAGCACGCATGGGCAGCAGGATCAGCGCAGGGGCGTGCCCGCATGGGCTGCATTCGGGAGCGTGGATTCACGGGCGGCGTGGCAACGCCCTGTAGGCAGAAACGATTGCCTCCAGCAGGCGCAGCGCGTCGGCGGTTCCGTCCGCTTCGCCCTTGTGAAAATCCTCCCCCGCCTGCCCCATCGTATTTGTCACATGCGCCAGACACAGCACCTGCACGCGAGCCGCCGAGGCAAACGTATACAGGGCCGCTGCCTCCATCTCGACGGCAAGCATGCCTTTCGACTGAGCCGATGCGATCGCTTTCGCAGTTTCGCGGAACGGTGCATCGGTGGTCCAGCTTGCACCCACTCGAACGTCCAGTCCTGATGCCTTGAGGGCGGCAGTGGCCATCGCAACCAGCTGGGGGTCGGCTTCGCTGAAATCCGAAGGCGCGGCGTAGTGATAGCTGGTCCCCTCGTCCCGCAAGGCGCGATCAATGACGACGAAATAGGGCGGCTGACCGGCTGCAGCAATCTGACCTGCGGACGTGAGACTGAGCAGGAAGCGACAACCGCTCGCGAAAAGCTGCTCCGCGACAAGGACGGCAAACGGCGCGCCCACCGCCCGGCCAACGATTCCGACGGTTTCGCCTGCGAGCGGGAAAGTGTCGAGGTCCGTGTGATAGCAAGGCCACGGCTTGAACGGCGCAGCCAGACCTCCGTGCCTCAGCGTGCGCACGATGTCCCCGTCCGGATCAAGAATGCAAATTGCCGGGACATCGGCGGCCACGAGGCCTTTTTGCCGTCGTGCTTCGCGCAGCAGGGCCGTTGGCTGAAACACGGAAGGCGACGAAGGATTCTTGCCAGTAAGAATAGGCGGCTTTGCCATGGTATCGATCGTCTCTCGCCAATCCTCTCGACCGGCGCTGCAGGGCCCTTGGCCCCACAGCTCATGCTATCGCCTCCCGATCCGTGCTACCGAGTTGGTAGCGATTTTGGTAGCCGGCTGGTCGTGGTGCGTTGCGGGGCATTCGGATGGCGATCATGAGTCAGAACCAATGGAAAGACCCGGTGGGAACCTTGATCAAACTCCAAACCTGTGTCCGGCACCTCATGGATCATCAAGACACCCCGCGTTCGCGGTGGACCAAGGCTACGGACCCGTTAGTGGGGCTAGAACCCGGGGATTTTCCTGAGAGACTGCGCAGCCGAGCGACAAGGGTCCTGACCGCCAGGGGCTCCGTTGCTCACGAATATCTGAGCAGCCCATTGTATCATTTTGAACGGCTCAACCCGGGGCAACGGGCAGAGCTCAAAACAGACATCCTCGCCCTCTACACGGCGTGTTTGATCGACATCGGCAAGTTGGGCGAATACGACGATATGATCTACCCGGAAGATCACTAACGTCTATTGCGCGCCAACCGCTGTTCTCACACCGCACGAACCCCTGTTTGTGCTTTCCTCGCGCGTGTCAGCATGCCCATGCCACTTTAATACCATCCAATCAGCCGTCTGTTGCAAACAGACCGCGATCCTCTATTTTGTCGATTCTGCGGGCGCAGGACTCGGAACCTCTTCCAAAAGGACGGCGAGCGCAAATGCTGTCAGGCCTCACCAGAAGATTCCGCATCAGGGCC
This sequence comes from Xanthobacteraceae bacterium, assembly GCA_035259885.1. Classification (GTDB taxonomy): domain Bacteria; phylum Pseudomonadota; class Alphaproteobacteria; order Rhizobiales; family Xanthobacteraceae; genus DATFWC01. The sequence continues at coordinate 2,258 of DATFWC010000124.1, read as the reverse complement.
GCGCTTACGCTGACGGCCATCTATGCTGCATGCGTTGTGGCGCCCGCGGCAGCCCTCGCCTTTGTCGATGGTCCGACCGCCGCACACTGCCTGACGGAGCCACACGGCATGGCCCGCAGCCATGATCACGGTGGTGCCGCGCATGTGCACGCTGACGGTACGATGCACCACCACGATGCGACGCATCACCATGAAGACAGTGGTACGACGTCCGATCAGGCCAATGGCGACGGCAGGCCACATACGCCCACGTGTTGCGGTCTGTTCTGCATGACGGCGCTCCCGGGTGAGAGCGCGGTCGCCCTGAGCACGCCCGTGCGCTTCACCTTCACAACCCCGCCTCTCGATGATCATCTCACCGGCCGGGGTCCGGACCGCATCAACCGACCTCCCATCGCCTGACTGTGCGCCTTGAGCCGGCGCGGGCGCGCGTGAGCCGCCCGCGCGCGGTGCCATTTGCCAGTCACGGGAGGCTTTCTGATGCGCGCGCAGATCGCGATGCGCTCCGCCGGCGGGAGCCGGTGGGCCGCGATGCCATTCCGACTTGCCGCGGCCGCAACTCTGGTCGCGCTGGGAGCCTGTTCCGGCCCACCCCCGTTGCCGGATGCCGCCGATCCGGCCGCGCCCGTGCCACCCGCCAGCTATCGCTCCACCGTCGCGCCCTATGTGAGCCGGCGCCCGGTCGAGCCCCAGCCGTGGCTCGAGCAGAACCGCGGCGTCGCACCTGCGGAGAAGCCATGAACCACGCCATGCGACGCAAGGTCCCCTGCCCGGCCGCGCCGCCGGCGTCGCTCGGCTCGCGGGGGCGAGCCGCGGCGTTGGTGGCCACGAGCCTGCTCGCTGGCTGCGCGGCCTTCTCGCCCGACAGCGGGATGGACGCGGTCCAGGCGATCGTCGGACCGGCACTCAACAAGGATGTCGCGGCTCTGCTCACACCCGAGGAGGTGGACGCGGCGCGCAACGTGGTCGTCGGGCTGCTCGCCCGGCCGTTGACGGCCGACGCTGCGGTGCAGATTGCGCTCCTGAACAATCGCGGCCTGCAGGCGGCCTATGACGAGCTGAGGCTGGCCGAGGCGCGGCGGGTGGGCGAGAGCCTGCCGCCCAATCCGGCGATCTCGGTTTCCCGCATCGCAAGCCGGCGGGAGATCGAAATCGAGGGCCAGGTCGTCGCCAGCCTGCTGGCGTTGGCGACGCTGCCGGCGCGCTCCGAGATCGCCGCCGTGCGCTTTCGCCAGGCGCAGTTGCGCGCGGCCGAAGAGACGTTGCGCGTCGCCGCCGAGACGCGCCGCTTGTACTACCGCGCGGTTGCCGCGCGCGAGCTTGCTGGTTTCCTGGAACAGGCGCAGTCGGCGGCCGACACTGCGGTCAAGCTTGCTGTCCGGCTGGGCGAGACCGGGGCCATGAACAAGCTCGATCAGGCGCGCGAGCAGGTGTTTTACGCCGAGCTCACGGCGCAACTTGCCACCGCGCGGCAGCGTGCCGCGAGCGAGCGCGAAGCGCTGATCCGCGCCATGGGCCTGTGGGGCGGCGATCTTGCCTTCCGGCTGCCCGCTGCGCTGCCGCCCCTGCCGCCGCGCGCCCAGACGCTGGCGGCGGTCGAGGTGGAGGCGGTGCGCCGCCGCGTGGACCTGCAGATCGCGCGCATGGAGCTGGATGCCCTGGCGCGATCATACGGCCTCACCCAGGCCACCCGCTTCGTCAACCTGCTCGAAGGTGGTTACGCCGGGAAAACCACCAAGGACCGTGAGCGCGGCGAGACCATTCGCGAGCGCGGCTTCGATCTCGAGCTGCAGGTGCCGATCTTCGATTTCGGCGAAGTACGCGTGCGCCAGGCGGAAGCCACCTACATGCAGGCGGTGAACCGCCTCACCGAGCGGGCCGTGAACGTGCGCTCGCAGGCGCGCGACGCCTACCGGCTCTATCGCTCCACTTACGACATCGCCGGCCATTACCGGCGCGAAGTCCTGCCGCTGCGCAAGATCATCTCCGACGAGACCTTGCTCCGTTACAACGCCATGCAGATCGACGTGTTCTCGCTGCTCGCCGAGGCGCGGCAGCGCATCGCCGCCACCACGGCCGCCATCGAAGCGCAGCGCGATTTCTGGCTGGCCACGACCGACCTCGGCGTCGCGGTGGTCGGCGGGGGCATGCCGGCCGGCATGAGCGAGGGCGGTCAGAGCTTGCGGGCCCCGGCCGAGGGATCGGCCGCAGGCGCACACTGACAATGAACAACGAAAGGCAGAACACCATGATGTCAC
>DATFWC010000123.1:0-9686 GCA_035259885.1 Xanthobacteraceae bacterium | reverse complement strand
TGTCTTCGATGTTCTCCAGTTTGGAAATGCGCGTGCCTTCCGCGATGTAGAGCGTGCCCTTGTGGAAAGCGAGACCGTTCGGCCGGTCGAGGCCCGATGCGATGACTTTGACGTCGCGCTTACCGCCGCGATCAACGATGGCATAGACCTTGTCGAGCAGGCGATTGCTCACGAACACGGTGCCCTTGTCGCCGAGCCGCAGCGAGCGCGCGTTGGCGACGCCGCTGGCATAGAGCTCGATCTTGAATCCCTTGGGCAGCTTGAGCTGCGCCAGCGGCAGCTTGTCCTCTGATGCCGGCAGCGGCGGTGGCGCGATGCCGCGCAGCTTGGCATTGACCTCGGCATTGGGAATGTCCGGACGCCCCGGGACCGTGGTGGGCGGCGGCTGGTGGATGGGCATCGGCGTGCTGGCGCTGGCCGCTGGCGCTGGCGATTGCTGCGCCCACGACGGCATCGTGCCGGCAAAAGTACCAACGGCCGCGATCGCGGCCGCGCGCATGAAAGCTGCGGTCATTGGAATCCTCCCGGTCGGCAAGGATGTGAAGATTGCCTAGTCTTGAAAAAGTCGAGGGCGGCAGCGCCGCCCTCGACCGCTTCTGTCATTGCTTTCCGGCGACGCGAGCGGGCTTGCCGTAGCTGATGCGATAGACGGCGCCGTTCCAGTCATCGGAGACGAGCAACGAGCCGTCCTTCATCAGCTCGACGTCGACCGGACGGCCGATGTAGCTGTTGTTCTCGAGGAAGCCGGTCAGGAACGGCTCCCACGACTTCACTGTGCCATTCCTGTTGAGGTAGACGACGATGACGTCGCCGCCGACCTTCTTGCTCCGGTTCCACGAGCCGTGGCGAGCGATGAAGATCGCGTTCTGATATTTCTTCGGGAACATGCTGCCGGTGTAGAAGCGGAGGCCGAGTCCGGCGGAATGCGGTCCCGTCAGCATGACCGGCTTGGTGAACTCGTCACACGAGCGACCCCAGCCGAATTCCGGATCCGGCAGGTTGCCCTGGTAGCAGAACGGCGAGCCAAAGTGCTCGCCGGCCTTGGTGGCGCGGTTGAGCTCGTCCTCCGGCGCGTCCTCGGACATCCAGTCGCGGCCGTTGTCGTTGAAGTAGAGGTCTTTGCTGACCGGATGCCAGTCGAAGCCGACCGTCATGCGGACGCCGCGCGCGAACACCTCGGCACCGCTGCCGTCGAGATTGATGCGACGAATCTGTGCGTGCCTGTCGGACGGCATGCAGTTGTTGCACGGCTGGCCGACCGGAACGTAGAGCTTGTTGTCCGGGCCGATGCCGATGAATTTCCAACCGTGCGCCTCGTCCTTCGGCAGATCGTCATAGATCATGGTCAGCTTGGGCGGATTGTCGAGGTTATCCTCGATGTTCTCGGCCTTGGAGATCTTCGAAAGCTCGGCGATGTAGAGCGTGCCGTTGCGGAAGGCGAGGCCGTTGGGGCGATAGAGCCCGGTATAGAGCGTCTTGACCTCGCGTTTGCCGTCCTTGTCGACGATCGCATACACCTTGTCGATAAGGCGCGTGCCGGCGAACACCGTGCCCTTGTCGCCGACGCGCAGCGAGCGCGCGTTCTGCATGCCGCTGGCATAGACCTCGACATTGAAGCCCTTGGGCACCTTGAGCTTGGCAGTCGGCAGCTTGTCGGCCGAGGCGGCCAGCGGCGGCGGCGCGACCGGCGCGAGCTTGGCGGCGGCCGGATTGCTGTCAGGACGCCCGATCAGCGGCGACCCCGGAGGCAGCGGTTGCGCGGCGGCGGGCGCGCCGGCCGCCGGCGGCTGCTGCGCTGCAGCCGGCCATGCCGCCATGGATGCCACCATGGTGGCGGCGAGCAGCAGGCTTCGTGTTGGATGAAGCGTCGGCATTGCAGGTCCTCCCCATGTGAGAAGTCTTCCCGGCCGGAAGACCGGGGCTTCATTGCGGCCAGTGTCCGACAATGACGCGACTTGCGCAATGCCCCCGCAACCACCGCGGGCGCTGCGGGCACCCGGGGCGACGACGCCGGCTTGCGTCGGGGCTAGAGAAAGAGCCGCAGGGCGGAACCCACCGCGACGAGACCGCCGAAGGCGAGGAACAGACCGCGCAGCCAGGAGGCATTCCATGGCGTGGCGGGTTCCGGCGCGGCGAGGTCGATCTCGTTCGCCTCGTCCTGCGAGGCAACCGGGGCCGCATCCGCCGGAACGCTGTCGATCGCAGCGGTCTCGCTCATCGCGGCGAGCGTCGCGTCAGCGCTTGATGCGCCCGCGGCGCCCGCCGCGCCTGCATCGGCCAGCGTCGGCTCCGCAACCGTGCGTTCCGTCCACATGGCGGTGAAGCCAGTCGTGGGGTCGGTGGGGCCGGTGGCGCCGTCGGCAGCAGGAGCAGGCTCAGCCGTGGGTCTCTCCACGGGGCCCGGCTCGGCCGATGGGGCGCGGGGCGATTTGCTTGCCTTCACTTCCGCCGTTTGCGCGGCCGCACGCGCCGCCACGATCTTGGCATGGCGCGCGCGCAGCGCCCAATGCCGTGCAGCGGCCTTGCGGGCGCTGCGCTTGCGCGCCTGCGCCGCGTGCGCGGTCTTGGCCGATCTCTTCACGCCTGCGTTCCGCGCCGCGATGGGCAGGGGCTTGCCGGCGGCCTGTTGTGGCTTGGCGGCCGGCTGGTTGCTCGGCTCCGCCGTCTCGGGCGGATCGATGCTCGGCACTGGCTTGCACAGCCAGGGATAAGGCGAATCGCAGCCCTGCGCGTGTGCCAGTACCACCGAACCGGCAACAGCCAACATGACCGCAATGATGCGAAAGGTCGCCATCGCGTCCCTCCCCTTTAGCGTAGAGCGAAGCTCAGAACCGCTCGGGTGGCCTGAGATGGGCAGCACCGAGGTTTTTTAGCCCAATCCACGGCAAAAAATTGGCGAACAGGTATTGGACCGCCGGATGCCGCCAATGTGAACAATAAGTTGTGGATAGTGGTATTGGCGTGCGTCTAGTCGCCAAGCCGCTCGTCGCCACTCGCCAGAAAGCCGATCGGCTCGGACCGGTCGGCGGTGAAGACGGCCGCTGTCAGCGGACCGCCGAACACCGCCGCGGTATCGAGGTTCAGCCGGTTGGCCCGCTGGTCGGGGCGGCCGCTGGGCAGCGGCGTATGGCCGTGCACGATCAGCCGGCCGAAATCGCGCGGATCCGACAGGAACGGCTCACGAATCCACAGCTGATCGCGCTCGGTCTGGCGGTCGAGCGGGACGGCCGGGTTGATGCCGGCATGAACGAAATAGCGCCGGCCGTCATCGAAGCAGAGCGGCAGCGACGCGATCCAGTCCACGTGCGCGGCTGGCAGGCCGGCCCAGTCGGCGACGCCGTAGCTGGCCAGCGTTTGCGCCGCGCCATTGAGCAGCCACAGCGCATCGTCGCCGGTGCGCACCGCCTTGAGCATCATGGCTTCGTGGTTCCCGCGCAAGGCAATGAGGTCCTCACCCTTCTGGCGCTGTAAGGCCATGAGGAATTCGATCACGGCGCGGGTATCGGGGCCGCGGTCGATGTAGTCGCCGATAAAGACGAAACGGCTCGGCCGGTCCGCGGCATGGCGCAGACATTGCGCCACCAGGCCGACCAGCTTGTCCACACAGCCGTGCACGTCACCGACCGCAAAAGTCATCATGGCGATCTGGCGCCCCGTCGTCGTTCGCCCGTTTCGCAGAGACTAGTTGCCAACCCGTTGCGCCCACATTGCGACAATTTTTCCCGTGTTGCCAGGAACCTGCCTTGCAAGGGGGCGTTCCCTTCAAGGATCCCAACGAAGCCGTGTCGGTCCAGCCGGCTCGCCCAGCCCGGCGCGAGCGCCATCCTCGACGTTTCAAATCGATCATCGGAATGGAGGCAGACATGAGAGTCAGCGAAGCGATGACGCCGGACGTCCAGATTGCCAGCCCGAACCAGACCATCCAGGAGGCGGCCAAGATGATGGCGGCCATCGATGCGGGCGTGCTGCCGGTCGGCGACAACGACCGGCTGGTCGGCATCATCACGGACCGTGACATTGTGGTCCGCGCAGTGGCCAAAGGGCTGAGTCCGAGCACCAAGGTCCGCGACGTGATGAGCAACGGCAGTGTGATGTACTGTTTCGACGACGAGGAGATCGAGGAGGTCGCCCACAACATGGCCGACATCAAGGTGCGGCGCCTCCCGGTGCTCAACCGCAACAAGCGCCTGGTCGGCATCGTCTCGCTCGGCGACATCGCCATGACGGACAGTCCTGACTGTGCGGGCGAAGCGATGTGCGGAATAGTTGAGCCCGGGGGCCCGCATTCCCAGGCCAGCGACGGGCGGGGCTGAGCATGACGCCGCTGACACGCGATGACGTCGTCGCCGTGTTGGGTCGCGTCGACGACGTCACCATCGCCGAGATCATCGTCATCGGGGCAAGCCGGGAGGAACTCGCGGAGGCGAGCGCGTGGCTCGCCAATGACGAGCCGCTGATGCAGACCGGCCGGCCGCGGGCGAGCGGGCGCGTCGCCCGGCTGGTGGAGATCCTCGCGTCCCGCCAGGAAGACGAGGAATCGCTGCTCGAAAGCGGCGGGCGATGATGCGGCGTCGGGTCGCCGGCCGTGGAGGCGCCGCGGCACGGCAACGCGTCTATACTGGCGACGGGCGACGAAATGCCGGCGGAACCGAGGTTGCCATTCTGTCGTTGAGAATGGCGCCCGGGCTCGGCGCCGGCCGCGATCTGGTTTGCACAGGGCGGCCGGCGGCCGGTTGGCTTTTTAGATGCTCACACCGTCTTCCGCCATCATCGAAACCGATACGCCCGCGCGCCTCGACCGCCTGCCCTGGGGACGTTTTCATACGCTCGTCGTGGTGGCGCTGGGAATCACCTGGATTCTCGACGGGCTCGAGGTGACGCTGGCGGGCGCGCTGGCGGGCGCCCTGAAGGAAAGCCCGACGCTGCGCTTTACGAACGCCGACGTCGGATTGGCCGGCAGCGCCTATCTGGCCGGCGCCGTCGTCGGCGCCGTCTTCTTCGGCTGGCTCACCGACCGGCTCGGCCGCAAGAAACTCTTCTTCGTCACGGTTGTGGTCTACATGCTCGCCACGGCGGCAACGGCGCTGTCGTGGAATGTGTGGAGCTTCGCCCTGTTCCGCTTCTTCACGGGCGCCGGGATCGGCGGCGAATATGCGGCGATCAACTCGACCATCCAGGAACTGACGCCGGCGCGCGTGCGCGGCTGGACCGACCTGGTGATCAACGGCAGCTTCTGGGTTGGCGCCGCGATGGGGGCCGGCGGCTCGATCGTGCTGCTCGACCCCGCCCTGTTCGGCGTCGACGTCGGCTGGCGCCTGGCGTTCCTGATCGGCGCCGGGCTGGCATTCGTGATCTTCTTCATGCGGCTGTGGATTCCGGAGAGCCCGCGCTGGCTCATGACGCACGGGCGCGCCGATGAAGCCACTGCGATCGTCGCCGGAATCGAAGACTCGTTTCGCCACCACGGGCACGATCTGCCGCCGGTCGATCAGCCGCGCGTACGCCTGCGCACGCGACACCACACCCCCCTCGCCGAGGTGGCGCACAGCCTGTTCCGGGTGCATCGCCAGCGCACGCTGGTCGGCCTGACCCTGATGGCGGCGCAAGCCTTCTTCTATAACGCGATCTTCTTCACCTACGGGCTGGTGCTGACGGACTTTTACGCTGTTCCGGCGGATCGCGTCGGCTGGTACATCCTCCCGTTCGCGGCCGGCAATTTTTTGGGTCCGCTGCTGCTCGGACGGCTGTTCGACACCATCGGCCGCCGGCCGATGATCGCGTTCACCTATGCGACGTCCGGCATCCTATTGCTGGTGACCGGGTATCTGTTCGAGCGCGGCGTGCTGTCGGCGGAAACCCAGACCATCGCCTGGACCGTGATCTTCTTCTTCGCATCCGCCGCCGCAAGCTCCGCCTATCTCACGGTCAGCGAGACGTTCCCGCTCGAGATCCGCGCGCTGGCCATCGCGTTCTTCTACGCCATCGGAACCGGCATCGGCGGCATCGCCGGACCATGGCTGTTCGGCGTGCTCATCGACACCGGATCGCGCGCGAGCCTGTTCGCCGGCTATGCGCTGGGCGCCGTGCTGATGATCGTGGCGGCCGGCGTAGCTTGGCGCTGGGGCATCGCCGCCGAGCGCAAGTCGCTGGAGACGGTGGCGCGGCCGCTGGCCTTCGTCGATTGAACGCAATGCGCGCCGTAAGTGGGCAAAAGGGCACGCGAACGCCGCGCCATCAACGCGTGATGCGTTTTCGACCGCGCCATCTCACGCGGACAGCTCCGCGTAACGGCTTTTGCCCAACCCTACGACAACGCCAGAATGTCAGCCGCGCCGGCTGGCCATGTGCTCCAGCGCGTTCTTCCACTGGGCGACGCTCTCGGCGATGATCTTCGTCGATTTGGTCGCTTCCTCGCTCAGGCGCGCGTAGCCCTCGATCTCGCGCTGGAGGCGAATGCCCTCCTGACGCACGAAATCGCGCAGGCGCTCGAGCTCGCCGATCAGGCTCTCGATCTCCGTCACCGACGTGACGGCGACACGCTGCATGATCGAGTTTGCGTGTCCCGCCATGTTTTCCACCGCGGGATCGGCCTGACGGCCGCGATACACCGTGTCGCGACGGGGAAATTCCTGCACCGATCCTTCGCCGCGCTCCGCGTCGGCGGGCGCCTCCTGCGCTTGCACAGGCTCGCTACCGCGCCGTCTTGGCGGAATGTCCACCATGATGTCACCCCTGTCTCACTGTGATCCCAAGCACCGCAACCACCCAAGTCGTCGGCTGCAACCACGGCGACTTTATGGCCGGAGCGGAAACGAAAGCACCGCCAAAGCGTTAACCCAGGCGAAGGGGCCATCGCGAACGTCGCCCACGGGGTGCCACTCGGCGCCTCATCAGGCCACGAGGATCGACATGACATATAAAGTATTTACGGGGGCACCCGGCTCGGAAGCGATCTCGCCGCTGGACAAGGACCGCTGGCTGTTCAAAGAATTTTCCGACTTGGACGAGGCGCTCGCCTGGGCGCAAGGCGTGAAACGGCGAGGCGCCGTGCCCTTGCTGATCGAGGGCGACGATGGAACTCACCTCACCAAACGCGAAATTGCCGACGCCCTGCACGTGCGGGAGCGGGAAGTTGCACGGTCTTGAGTTCGCTTGGCGCGCGGCCCGCGCTCCGCTGGCGGAACCGGGGGCATCGCGCGGCGCGCCCGGACATGCTCTGATGTGTCGGATTCGAGGCCGGTGCCGCGTGCACGGCATACCGCCATGGGGAGAAGGAACATGAACGAGGAGGTACTGAATACCAGCGTGCGCAAGTTCCTCAAGAAGCTCGGCGTCACTGCGCAACGCGAGATCGAAAAGGCGGTGCGCGATGCGGTGTCGAGCGGCCGACTCAAGGGCCGCGAGCCGCTGCCGGCAAAGGCCGCGATCACGATTGGTGGAATTGCGCTTTCGTTCGAGGTCGACGGCGCGATCGAGCTGGAGTAGCGGCGAGCGGCCGACGCGATCGACTGAAATTTCGAATCGACGGTTCTATGATGCCGGCGTGGCCGACGCTCGCGGCCGACGATGGCGCGGCTGCGGCACCAAGCCATACGACCAAAGGCCTATGGGAACGCGCGCGTTTTTCGACCCCCCGCGGAACCCACACTGTCCCTCGGCCGTTGACACCATACCGGATGACTTTTCCCCCCTCCCCTGGCATCCGGTTCAACGGACCCCGGTCTCTCCCCGCCGGGGTCCTTTATTTCTGGCCACTGTTGTCAGCAGCCGCGGCAGATATTTTTCAGCGCCCGGTTCAAGCGCGCGTCCGCATCGTTCGGATCCGGCCGGGGCGGATTGACGGCCGAACCGGTGGATGCCGGATCCGTGCCGGCGCTGTCGGGCGGCGGCAGGTCGTTCTGCCGCGGCTGGCGGTGGCCGACCGGCGCGTTGGGCGTCGTTCCCAATGCCGGCGAATTCGACGGGTTCGAGGGAGTCGTGCCCTGGGCATGGGCGTGATAGCCCATGGCCAGTGCGGCGATGAAAGCGCAAGCCATGATGAGTCGCATGATCACCTCCCGCATCACTTGTGAACCGGGCCGGCGGAAGCCGGGTTCCAGTGTCGGGTTGCGCCGGCCGCGACGCCATCCAGGCATCTCGAGTCCGGCCCCCTGACAGTAGATCACGTCACGCCGTCGCGACAGCCCCTCTCCCGGCGCCATGGAACCTTTCCTGGCTCGATGGTAAATCCTAACCGGCCAGGGCGGGAGGGACTTTTCATGCGTCGACTCGGCATCATCATGAACGGCGTGACCGGGCGCATGGGCCTCAACCAGCATCTGGTGCGGTCGATCGTGGCGATCCGCAACCAGGGCGGTGTCGCCCTGGCCGATGGTGAACGGGTGATGCCGGACCCGATACTGGTCGGTCGCAACGCCGACAAGGTTAAGGCCATCGCGGACCAGCACGGCTTCGGGCGCTGGACCACCGATCTCGACGCCGCGCTGGCCAATCCCGACGACACGGTGTTCTTCGATTCCGCCACTACGCAGATGCGCGCCGATCTCCTGACCCGCGCGATCGCGCGCGGCAAGCATGTGTACTGCGAAAAGCCAGTGGCCGACACGCTCGACAAGGCGCTGGCGGTGGCACGGCTCGCGCGCGAGCGCGGCATCAAGCATGGCGTCGTGCAGGACAAGCTTTTCCTGCCCGGCTTGCGCAAGCTGCGCCGGCTGCGCGACGCGGGATTTTTCGGGCGCTTGTTCGCGGTGCGCGGCGAGTTCGGCTACTGGGTGTTCGAGGGCGACTGGGGCCCGCCGGCGCAGCGGCCGAGCTGGAACTACAAGAAGGCCGAGGGCGGCGGCATCATCCTCGATATGTTGTGCCATTGGCGCTACGTGCTCGACAACCTGTTCGGCCGGGTGCGGGCGGTGAGCTGTCTCGGCGCGACGCACATTCCGGAGCGCGTGGACGAGGAGGGCCGGCGCTACAAGGCCGATACCGACGATGCCGCCTATGCGACGTTCCGGCTCGAAGGCGGCGTGATCGCTCATATGAACTCGTCGTGGTGCGTGCGCGTGCGGCGTGACGACCTGGTGACGTTCCAGGTCGACGGCACGCACGGCTCGGCGGTCGCGGGTCTCACGCGATGCTTCACCCAGTCGCGGGCCGACACGCCGCGCCCGGTGTGGAATCCGGACGAGCCGCAGACGATGAATTTCTTCGCGCAGTGGGCCGAGGTGCCGGACGACGTGACCTACGACAACGGCTTCAAGGTACAGTGGGAGGACTTCATCCGCCACGTCGTGGCCGATGCGCCCTGGCGGCACGACCTCCTGGAAGGCGCCAAGGGCGTGCAGCTCGCCGAACTGGGATTGCGCAGCTGGGCAGATCGGCGCTGGATCGATGTGCCGGAACTGACATTGTAGAGCGTGATCCCGAAAAAGCCTGGCCCGGACCCGATCCGGGCTGGATACCTGTTTTCGGACAAGATAATGCTCCAACATAAACGGAGTTGACGTGGCAACGATCGCGCTTCCGACCAGGGACCGGCGTCTCGAACCCTATCGCACCGGCGAGCCGATCGTGCTGCCGAAGAACGGCGCCGCCTTCAACCGCATCGCCTATGCGGCCGCCCACGTGGTCGCCGATCCGCTGGCCGACGTCGATCCGTGGCTCACGCCGGCGGTCGATTGGGAGCGTACCAT
>DATFWC010000122.1:0-12099 GCA_035259885.1 Xanthobacteraceae bacterium | reverse complement strand
GACACGGACGGGTCGACACGTTCAATCCCTATAAGGTGCTCCTCTTCCACCTCGACATGAGCCGCGATACATCGATCGGCACCGCCGACTTCATGTCGATCTGGAATCAGGCGCCGCGTGAAGGCATCTGGCTGCATTGGGATGGCAACAACGACTCGGTCGACGAGCGCAACCTGAGCGCCGCGATCGGCGCCGGCGCGACGCCCGAGACGCTCGACTTCCCGCGCATCCAGCGGATCAAGCGCTGGATCCTGACGCGACCCGCCCCGCTCTACCCCTTCCCCATCGACTACGCCAAGGTCGCCGCCGGCAAGCCGGTCTATGACGAGTATTGCGCGAGCTGCCACGACGTCGGCGGGCCCTGGTTCGGCCAGGTCACGCCACTCAGCAAGCTCGGCACCGACCCGGAGCGCAAGAACTCCTTCGACGACGCCATGGCGCAGCGGATGAACACGATCGGCGGCGCGGCGCCGTGGCATTTCAAGCGCTTCCGCACCACCGACGGCTACGCCAACCACCCGCTCGACGGCATCTGGCTGCGCGCACCCTACCTGCACAACGGGTCGGTGCCGACCTTGCGCGACCTGTTGAACCCGGCGAACGAGCGGCCGGCGGCGTTCTATCGCGGCAATGACGTCTACGACCAGCAGAACGTCGGCTTCGTGTCGAGCGAGGCGCAAGGCAGCGGCCGGACCTTCTATCGCTTCAACACGAGCGACCGCGGCAACGGCAATCAGGGCCACCTCTACGGCACCACGCTGTCGCCGCAGGACAAGTCCGCGCTGCTCGAATACCTCAAGACGCTGTGAGGCCTGCCATGACCGTCTCCGCCGTAATGGACAGCAGCCCGTCGCCCGCGCGCAAGCTCTTCGCCATCGTGGTCTGGCTGGGCGTGATCGCCAACTGGACGTTCGCCATCTGGGTCGTGTTCTTCGGCGCGCATACCCTGCTCAACAAGCTCAAGCTCGGCGACGTCGAGTCGACGATCTGGATCTACAACTACTCGATCCTGCTGATGATTCTCAGCCTGTTCTACATTCCGGCGGCGCACGACCCGTTCCGCTATCGCGCCAACGCCTGGCTGCTCATCGTCGGCCGGCTGGTCCCGGCCGCCACGTTCTTCATCGGCGTGCTCATGGGGTTCATGCCGCGCGGCTTTCTCGCCCTCGGCATCGGCGATGCCACGTTCGGCATCATCGAACTCATCCTGGTGATCAAGATCTTCCGCAGCGAGGAGCCCTCGCTCCTGGTGTACAAATCCTGAAGAGGCCGGCGATGTCGGGGCGCAAGTGGCTGGTCGCAGGCGTCGGCGTTGCCGTCATCGCCTGCATCGTGGTCGGCGGCTGGTACTACCTGTTCCGCCAAGTGTCGCGCCAGTACGCCTCGATCGAGGAGCATTTCAAATACGGGTCGGTCGGAGTCGAGGCGGCGAGCGGACTTCCCTATTGGGTCTGGGCGGTCCTGCCGCGCGTCTTCCCCGACAAGATCGGCGCGGACGGCTATCGCTCGTTCGGCTTCCTGTTCGAGGACGGGCACGACACGCCGATCGGGCTGTCGGTCAAGACCGTGGGCTTCCCCCGTGTCGGGATCAATTGCGGGCTCTGTCACGTCGGCTCGGTGCGCGGCGCCGAATCCGAACCGCGCAAGCTTCTCATCGGCGCGCCCAACACCACGCTCGACCTGCAGCGCTACTTGCGCTTCCTGTTCGCCTGCGCCAGCGACACCCGCTTCACGGCCGACAATATCCTCGACGAGATCGCGCTGGTGCACGATCTGTCGTTCGTCGAACGGATTCTCTACCGCTTCGTCATCATCCCGCAGACGCGCAATGGCCTGCTCCAGCAGCAGAAGGATCTGTGGTGGATGGACAGCGTCCCCGACTGGGGTCCGGGACGCGTCGACCCGTTCAATCCGGCAAAAGTCCAGATCACCAAGCACCCCTATGACGGAACGATTGGCGCCGCCGACATCGTGGCGCTCTGGAACTGGCGCCCGCGCCGCGATTTCGGCCTGCACTGGGACGGGCTCAATACGTCGCTGAAGGAGATCTTCCTCAATTCCGGCATCGGCAACGGCGCCAGCAACAAGACCATCGACCTCAGGAGCCTCGACCGCATTCAGCAATGGGTGCTCGACCTCAAGCCGGCGCCGTTTCCGTTTCCGATCGATCGTGCGCTCGCCGCCCGCGGACAGACGATCTTCGCCGCGCAGTGCGCCGGCTGCCATGCGTTCGGCGGCGACAAGGTCGGCACGCCGATCCCCATCGAGCGAATCGGAACCGACCGGCATCGGCTCGATTCGTGGAGCGAGGAGGCGGCGGCGGCTTTCAACGCGCTCGACGGCTACCGCTGGCGCTACACCCATTTCCGCAAGACCGAAGGCTACGTCGCCGTGCCGCTCGACGGCATCTGGGCGCGGGCGCCGTATCTCCACAATGGCTCGGTCCCGACCCTGTGGGACCTGCTCGCCACGCCCGACAAGCGGCCGACGCAGTTCTCGCGCGGCGTGGATGTCTATGATGCGAAGAAGGTCGGCTTCGTGAGCGAGACCGCGATGATCGTCGCCAGCGCCGAGGACGCCATTCCGACCCGCCGCGGACGGGTGTTCGATACGGCACAGCCAGGCAATGGCAACCAGGGCCACCTGTTCGGCACCCGGCTGCCGGACCAGGACAAGTGGGCGCTCATCGAATATATGAAGTCCCTGTGACCCCTGCGCGGCCGGGCCGGCCGCGCCTCATTCGAACGCAACGCGATGGAGAAGCCGCGCAACGACTTGGCGCGTCTTGCCGCTCAGCCGCGCGCCCAGCGTCAGGATGGCGGGAAATTTGCTGATGATCGGCAGCAGCGGGCGGGCGTTGTCCGGCCGTATGGCGACGTGGGCGAACACCGACGCTGCCGGCACCCAGCGCGACCCGCCCGGGGGAACACAACCACGTGAGCCGCCCTGGGCTGGAAACCATGTGCAAAACAACCATCTAGGCGCCGCCACATTCTCTTGCCATCATGCGGGCCAACGAGGGATTTTCACGATGATCTGGCTATCGCGCATTGGAGTTGCCGTCGTCTCGCTGTTGCTGGCGCAGAGCGCCTGGGCCGAGACGGATAACGAAGTACGCGCTGACCGCTGCGACCGCGGACAGTTTCGCGTCATCATCGACGTCGGGCACACGGCCGAGGTGCCGGGCGCCATGTCGGCGCGCGGCAAAAGCGAATACGACTTCAACCTGCGCCTCGCCACCGAGATCAAGCAGAAGCTGGTCGATGCCGGGTTCGCCCGCACCGTCCTCCTGGTCACCGCCGGCCCCGCACGCCAGGCGCTGATGAAGCGGGTGGCGCTCGCCAACCGGTCGTCGGCCCAACTGTTCCTGTCGATCCACCACGATTCCGTGCCGTCTCAGTTCAAGCAGACATGGGAATACGAAGGAAAGCCGCACCAGTTCAGCGACCGGTTCAGCGGCCATTCCATCTTCATCAGCAACGACAACGAGCACCCCAAGGCGAGCCTGCAGTTCGGGCAGCTGCTCGGCCAGGAGCTCAAGGCGCGCGACCTGCACTACACGCCCCACTACACCGAACCGTTCATGGGCCGGCGGCAGCGCGTGCTCGTCGACCCGGACGTGGGCGTCTACCGCTACGATCAGCTGATCGTGCTGCGCAAGACGCTTATGCCCGCGGTGCTACTCGAGGCCGGCTCGATCATCAATCGCGACGAGGAACTGGCCATGGCCTCGCCCGAGCGCCAGGCGGCGATCAGCGACGCCTTGACCGAGGCGGTCACCGCGTTTTGTGCGGCCCGCCAGCCGGAGCAACTGGACGTCCGGCGGCGCGGCAAGCCGGATACCCTATCCGCTGCGTCGGCGAAATCTCGCCGATGAGGGTGCGGGCCTGGGCCGGGCCGGCCGCGGCAGCCGGCGCGCTGGCGCTGAGCTTGAGCCAGGCGCTGGCCCAGGCGCCGTTGCCGGAAAATTTCGTCTACCTGCGCGACATCGATCCGAGCATCGCCCAGGACATCCGCTACGCGTCGTCCAACAATTTCGTCGGCCGGCCGCTCGACGGCTACGAGGCGCCGGAATGCATCCTCAGGCGCGAGGTGGCGGCCGCGCTCAGCCGCGTCCAGGCCGATCTCAAGGAGGCCGGCCTCGGCCTTAAGGTCTATGACTGCTACCGGCCGCACCGCGCCGTGCGCGCCATGGCGCAATGGGCGCATGACGGGCGCGCCGATGGCGCCAAGCGGTTCTTCCCCAACCACGAGAAGAATGCGCTGTTCGCGCTCGGCTATCTCGCCGGCGTGTCGCGCCATTCGACCGGCGCCGCGGTCGACGTGACGCTGGTCGAGCTTGCCCGCCCTGCCGCGGCGCGGTTCGATCCCGCCGCCCGCTATGCGCCCTGCACGGCGCCGGCGCCGGCCCGCGCTCCTGATGACAGCGTCGACATGGGCACCAGCTACGACTGCTTCGACCTCAACAGCCGCACGCGCAGTCCTGGCATCGGCGCGGAGGCGCAGCGCCGGCGCAGCCTGCTGGTCGTCGCCATGGGCAAGCACGGCTTCCGCAATTATCACCGCGAATGGTGGCACTTCTCGTTCGCGCTGCCCCAGGTCCCCGCGCACTACGACTTTCCCATCCGCCCCCGCGGCGCCAAGGCGCAGCGCAATTGACAAGCCCACGTCACGACGGCTCGTCGGCCTGGGCGCGTCCTTGTCTCAGCCAGAGCTTCCCGGCGTAGATCGTCGCGACGATCAGCGTCAGCATCAGGGCGATCAGCCAGCCGAGCGCCAGCCAGCCGACCGCGACCGACCTGTAGGCATGCAGAATGTGTTGCGGCGGCTGGTCGGTGAACGGGCTGAAGTGACCGAACCAGCCGAAGGCCGCACCAAGGCCGGCGGCAATCGCCAAGAAGCGCGGGCCGACCCTGCCGGTCCAATAGAGGTAGAGCCCGAATCCAAGGAGCGCGTAAATGATCGCGCTGACGGCGATGAATGGCACGGCGTCGATCGTCAGCGGCCACTGCACATCGCCGCGAGCGATGTGATCGATCGTGTGCCCCACGTTGAGGACGGCGATCAGGATCACCAAGGCCACGAGTTTCTGGTCGCGCATGCGATCCCTTTCGGCGCCTGCCCGCTTGAGCTGGCGCGAAACTCTGCGTCAACACCGTTCGTCAGTCCAGATCCGGCCACTGCGACACGAAGCGGCCCCTCCCCAACCAAAGTGCTGCCGCAATCCACCGCATCATGCAGGAGCGAAGCGGCGGGAGGGACAGCGTGAAGAAAATTCTTGCCGTTGCGGCACTCGTCCTCCTGGCTGCGCCGTCGGTCGCGCGAGCGCAGGAGCGCGCCGGACCAGCCGCCTTGGGTGCACTGTCGGGAGGCCTCGTGCTCGGTCCGGTCGGCGCGGTCGCCGGCGCGGTCGTGGGCTTCACGGCCGGCCCGTCCATTTCCCGTGCATGGGGACTGCGATCCTCGCCGCCACCGCCGCCGGCGCGCGCCGCGAAACGACCGGCCCCGCAGCAACAGGCATCCGCGCCCCGCACGCCGTCATCCGTCGGGCCGCCCAACGCCACCGTCGGCCAGGCCTCTGCCAGGGAGGTTGCGGCGCCGCGTTCCGCCGCCAAGCCGCCGGCCAATGCCCGCGCCGCAAAAATGCCGCCCGCCCAGACGTTCGAATGACGCACGCCAGGCGGCGGGCTACTTGGCCTTCCTGTTGCGGAACGTAACGGAGTAGCGCAGCGTTTCGACCGCCGGAATGCTGTGCTCCCATTCGGTACGGGCAGCGCCTTGCAGCACGTAGGCGGACCGTGGCGCGAGCGTCAGCGCGGCGCGCTGCCACGTCGTTCCGGTCTTCCTGCGCAGGCGGAACATGCAGGCCGAGAGCAGCGAGATGCCGATCACATCGGCGAACACCGAGCGGTCCCTGTGCCAGCCGATCGCGGCGCCGGGCGAATATTCCGTGACCAGCGCGTGCTCGAAGCCGGCGGCGTCGAGGCCGGCGAAGTGCGCCGTGGCGTCGCGCAACGGCAGCAGGAACTCCGGGATCGCCTCCATCCGTTCGAGCTTGGCGTGATTGAAATCGTAGCGCCAGCCGAACGACACGGTGCGCCGCTTGCCGAGAAAGCCGTGGAACTCGAATTCGCGGAACGGCAGGTGCTCCAACCGGGCGATCAGCTCATGCTCCTCGGCCGGACTCAGCAACTCGGGCTGATAGCGGAATCCCGGCGGCAGGACTGTTTTCGGCTGGTCGAACAGGCTGAGCTGGCGCGACATGCAACCCGCCATATGGGTTGCTCGCACGGCATTGCAATGCATCGGCGCCAAGGGGCTGCGCGGCGATGGCGCGCCGCCTCCAGCCCAACTACGAGACGGGCATTGCGCGGTCGACCGGGTCGGGTTCCCCCCCGAGCAAGGCATCCGGCGGCAAGACGCCGATCTGCTCGATCAGTTCGCGCACCTCGACGCGCGCCATGAGGCGCGACATGATGGAATTGGGGCCCAGGACGAGTTCATCGAGCTGGTCGAAGGCCGTCAAGCCGACCGGGAAGAATTCGCGAAAGATGACCCGTTCCGAAAGCCCCGGTGCGATGTGGAAACCGACTTCCCGCGCGATCACGTCGAGAGCCAAGGCCATCTGCCGGTGATTGCGCGAGCCAAGCGTCGCCAGACGGTTGCGAAACACGAACCACTCGGTGGGCCGGCCGCAGATCGCCCGACGTTTGTCGAGCGCCGCCGCAACGCCTTGCGCATAGCGTGACGGCGTCGGTGCCGCGTCGAGAGCCGCCCCGATGTTCACGATCACGTCGAGATCGACGAAGCTGTCGTTGATGGGCGTCACCAGGGTGTCCGCCATGCCATGGGCGACCAGGCTCACATGGCTCTCGTTGCCCGGCGTATCGATGACGATGAAATCGTAGTCGTCCCCGAGCGTGGCCAGATGGCGGCTGAACAGGCCGATCTGGGAGTCGGCGCCGCCGCCGATCCCATCGGCATCGAGGATCGAGGCATGTACGGGCAACTCGAGCGAAAAGTCGTTCTGCACCGCCCAATCACGCCGGTTCTCGATGTAGCGGCTCAGCGTCTGCTGCTTGACATCGAGATCGAAGGAGGCGACGCGCCGGCCCGCCTTCAACAGCGCCACGATAAGATGCATGGCAAATGTCGATTTGCCGCTGCCTCCCTTGTAGTTGCCGACGACGATGACATGCGGGCCGTAATCTCCCGCTGCTGGCTGGGTACTCAACATGCCGCATTCTCCCCACGCAGACGCAAACGCGACCACGGGCCGCTGCCGCAACAGGCTGCGGCGCTGGCTGTCCACAGGGTTGTCCACACCCGATGGCCTTCCGCTTGACGGTAGCACGAAAAATCCGCCCGGGCGAATCGCAGACCTCGGTCGTGTCCATCCATGGCTGCCCCCAACCTACCCTGGCCACGGCTCCAACAACTTGAAGATGTTCCGCCAAGTCGATGCGACCGGGCCGTTTCAGCCGTTCGCGCCTAGACACCGAGAAACCGTTCCAGGACCTGCGGTCGCGCTTTGATCTCGCTGGTCGGCCCTTCGTGGGCGATATGGCCGTTGTTGATGATGTAGGCGCGATGCGCCAGCGTCAGCGCGGCAGCAAGATTCTGCTCCACCAGGACGATGGTCTGCCCGGCTTCAGCCAGGTCGTGGCAGGCTTTGACCAGATCGCGCACGATCACCGGTGCCAGCCCCTCGAACGGCTCGTCGAGCAGGATGATTTTTGGATCGCGGACGAGAGCGCGCGCGATGGCCAGCATTTGCTGCTCGCCGCCCGAAAGATCGGTGCCGCGGCTTCCCCGCCGCTCCTTCAGCCGCGGGAACATCTCGTAGATCCGCTCCAGCGGCCAGCGGTTCTCGGCCGTGAACCCGGCCAGCACCAGGTTTTCCTCGACGTTGAGGCTGCCGAAGATGCGGCGCTCCTCATGCACCAATTGCATGCCCGCGCGTGCGATGGCGTGGCTCTTCTGGCCGGCAATCTCGGCGCCGTCGAACACGATCGAGCCGTCGCGCGGCGTCACCACGCCCATCAGGCTTTTCAACGTCGTGCTCTTGCCGGCACCATTGCGCCCGAGCAGCGCCACCACTTCGTTGCGCTCGACTCGCAACGCAACGTCGAAGAGGATGTGGCTGTCCCCGTAATAGGTATTGAGACCCGTGACTTCGAGCAGGCTCATTCGGCCGCCAACACGCTGTGCACGCCGCCGAGATAGGCTTCCTGCACTTTGCTGTTGCCCTTGATTTCGTCCGGCGCGCCCTCAACCAGCACCCGGCCCTCCTGCAGAACGGTGACGCGCTCGACCAGCTCGAACAGCGAATCCATGTCGTGGTCGATGATGATCATGGTGCGGCCGCGGGCGATCGACTTGAGCAGCCGCACCGTCTCGACGCGCTCGCGCGGGCTCATTCCGGCGAGCGGCTCGTCGAGCAGCAGCAGGCTTGGCGAGGTCGCGAGCGCCAGGCCAACCTCGAGCCGGCGCTTTTCGCCGTAGGCGAGATCCGACACGGGGGTGTCGGCGCGCGCGACCAGATCGATCAGCGCGAGCGTATGCTCGACCCGCTCGTCGAGGCCGGGGACGCGCTTCAGTGACTTGAACAGATCGAGCCTGAACTTGCCGCGCCGCTCCGCCAGCGCCGCGATGGTCAGGTTCTCGCGCACGGTCAGGCGGTTGAACAACTGGTTGATCTGGTAGCTCTTGGTGAGGCCGAGTTGGCAGACATCGGTCACCGTCATGCCGGTGATGTCGCGGCCCTCGAACAGGATCCGGCCCGAGGTGGGCGGCACCTCGCAGGTCAGCATCTTGAAGAAGGTGGTTTTGCCGGCACCGTTCGGGCCGATGATGCCCCGCCGCTCGCCGTGGTTGACGGCAAAATCGATGTCGCTGTTGGCGGCGATGCCGCCGTAGTGCTTGGTGACGCCCTGGGCTTGCAGGATTGGCCCGGTCCTGCGGTCGGTTTCGCGCTGGCGCGCCGGCATGGCGGCGACCACCGGCGGGCGCGCGGCCGCCGCGGCGAAGGCCTTCTGCTCGTTTTGCGCCGTGACGCCGGCCATCGGTGCAGGTTCGGCGGGCTCGGCCTTTTTCATGGCGCCGGTCACCAGCCGGAAAAGATCCTCGATGCCGCCGATCAATCCGCGGCGCAGAAAGCAAACCAGCAGGACGAAGATCACGCCAAGCACCAGCTTCCAGGTGGCGCCGAGATGCAGCGTGGTCTGCAGGAAGTCGCTCAGGTAGAGCCACACCGTGGCGCCGACCAGCGGTCCGAACAGCGTGCCGGCGCCGCCGATCGCCGTCTGCATCACCAGTTGCCCGGACGTCTCGAACATGAAGGCGTCCGGCGGCATGAAGCCCTGCATGACGCCGAGGAGACCGCCGGCGAAGCCGGCATAAGCGGCGGCCACGACGAAGGCGGTCAGCTTGTAGCCGTGGATGTTATGGCCCACAGCGGCGGCGCGTACCGGATTGTCGCGGATTGCGCGCAGCACGGCGCCGACCGGCGAGCGCACCATGCGCAGCGCGATCACCATGCCGACGAAATACCAGAACGCCAGGAAGGCGTAGAGCGAGGTGTCGCTGTTGAAACGGATGGTCGTAAAGCCGAGATAAAGCACCGGCGCCGGCACGCCCGGCAGCCCGTTCTCGCCGCCGGTATAAGCCGAGAGCGGATTGAACTCGACGAAGAAGAAGACCTCCGCGATCGCCACGGTGATCATGGCGAAATAGATGCCGGTACGCCTGAGCGCGATCAGCCCCACCAGGTAACCGACGACGGCGGCCACGATCATGCCGATAGCCAGCGCTGCCATCACATAAGGGAAGTTCGCCATCGTGAGCAGATAGGCCGCAACCATGCCGCCGGTGCCGAAGAAGGCGGACTGGCCGAAGGAGAGCAGACCGGTGAAGCCGAACAGGATGTCGAAGCCGATGCCGAATAGACCCCAGACCAGGATGCGGTTGATCGTCGTCGGCGTGAATCCGAGGTAAGGCAGGACGAACGGCGCGGCGATAAGCCCGGCGGCCGTCAAAGCCTCGATGAGAAAGGGGCGCTGCCTGAGCATCAGGTGACCGCGCTCATTCGCGGCCGGCCGTGCCGAGCAACCCGTAGGGCCGCAGCACGAGCACCAGCGTCATGGCGACGAACAGCATGACGTAGGAGTAGCCTGGGTTGAACATGGAGGTGATGCTGATGATCTCGCCAGCGATCAGGCCGCCGAGGATGGCGCCCGGGAACGAACCGACTCCGCCGATGACGACCACGACGAAGGTCTGCACCAGGATCGCCTCGCCGACGTCGGGCGCGATCGAGACGACCGGCGCGTTGACGATACCGGCGAAGCCCGCCGCCATGGCGCCGATGCCGAACACCAGCATGAAGACCTTGTAGACATCGATGCCGAGCGAATCGACCATCACCGAGTCCTCGATGCCGGCGCGCACGATCATGCCGATGCGCGTGCGATAGAGCACGACATAGAGCGCCAGCAGCGCGACCGCGACGATACCGAGCAGCGCGAGGCGATAGGTCGGGTAGAACATGAAACCGAGCGGCGTGATGCCCACCAGTGCCGACGGCGGCGGCACGGTTTTCGACAGGCTGCCGAAGAAGAACCGCACCGTCTCGACGAAAACGATGCCGAGGCCGAAGGTGACCAGCAGTTGGTCCTCGTGCGGGCGATGGTAGAAATGGCGGATGATCACCCGCTCCACCAACACGCCGACGATCATGACGAAAATCGTGCCGGCGAAGACCGCGGCGATGAAGGACTCCGTGTAGCTGTACGCCAACCAGCCGGCATAGCCGCCGAGCATGAACATGGCGCCGTGCGCGAGATTGAGGACGCCGAGCGTGCCGTAGATGATCGTCAGGCCAGACGCGACCAGCGCCAGCAAGGCGCCGAGCACCAGGCCGTTGAAGCATTGCGATATGAAATTGGCCCAGTTGATCATTGGTCGAGCAGGTCCGGACAGGACGGCGATGCCGCGCCGCAGGCGCTTGAGATCGCCCGCGGCGCGACGTGTCACGTCGGGATCAGGTATAGTCGCCGAGGTTGCAGCCGAAGGCGTCCGGTTTCTGCATCAGCGGCGCGCCCGGCACGACCTCGAGGACCTCCCAGTAGTCCTCCTTGTTCTTCATGTCCTTGGGTGCCTTGCCCTTGACGATGATCACCGGACGGACGAGCTGGTGGTCTTCCTTGCGGAAATAGACCTCGCCGACGGTCGAGTCGAACTTCTCGCCCTTCTCGTACTGCTTGATGACGTCCGGCGGATAGAGCGAGTCCGCCTCGGACACCATCTTGGCCCAGATGGCAAACGACATATAGGCGTTGTTGGCGCCCCACTCCGGCTTGTAGCCGTACTTCTTGTCGAACGCCTCGACGAACATCTTGGCGAGCGGGTACTTGTCTTCCAGCGTCCACCAGAAGTCGGTGGCGGCATAGACGCCGGCGGTGAGCTCCGGCCCCGTTTCCTTGGCGAGGAAGGGAATCTGGTACGGCACGACCAGCGTCATCTTCGGCAGGATGCCGAACTGCTTTGCCTGCTGGATCGACAGCACGGCGTCGCGGCCCCAGTTCACATTGACCAGGAACTCGGCGCCGGAGTTGGCGATATTGGTCAGATACTGGCTGAAGTCCTGCGTGCCGAGCGGCGAAATCTGGTTGGTCACCATGGTCCAGCCGGCGTTCTTGGTGAGATAGTCGTTCACCGACTTCGTGACGGTGTGGCCGTAGGTATAGTCCGGAGTCATGAACGCGGCCTTCCGTTTCTTGCCGAACTGCTTGACCAGCACCGGGCCGATCGCGTTAGCCGCCGTCTCGCCGTAGAAGTTCTGGCGGAAGCCATAGCGCACGCAGTCCTTGCCGGTCGTATCGTTCGAGCCGGAGATGCCGGTAACGTAGAGTATTTTCTCGCGCTGCGCGAACTTGTTGAGTGCGACCGCGACGGCGCTCGACGTCGAGCCGGTCATCAGCACTGCCTTGTTCTCGGTGATGAAACGCTGCTCGGCCTGCACGGCATCGTTCGGCTTGGCGGCCGAGTCGGCGACGCCGAACTTGACCTCCTTGCCGAGCACGCCCTTGCGCGTCTTGG
>DATFWC010000121.1:0-2271 GCA_035259885.1 Xanthobacteraceae bacterium | reverse complement strand
CCGCGGCAAGAGTCATGGCGCTGCTGGCGAGAGCGAGCACGCCGCTCAGAATAATCAACCGCGCGGTGACGATCATCGATGTCACCTTTTCAGAAGCGCCCCTCGCACGCAAGGCCGTACGGGATACCACGATCCGTGCAGATCAATGGCGAAAATGAGGAAATCGGTCAAAAGATGTAGGTCGCCGCGATGATGCCGAGGACGAGCATCCCCACGCTGATGGTGAACCAGAAGGTCAGCCGCTCTTCGATGATGGCGCGCGCCCGCGCGCCGTAGCGGTTGAGCAGAAGGGCCACGACATAGAAACGCATCCCGCGTGCGATGAAGGACAGCAGGATGAACGGGATGATGGGATATTCGGCAAAGCCGGACGCGATGGTGACGATCTTGTACGGAATCGGCGTCAGGCCCTTGAGCAGGATGATCCAGGTTCCCCACTGGTTGTAAGCGTCGCGAAACGCGTCGACCTTGCTGCCGTAGCCGTAGAGCTGCATCAGCCACAGCCCGAGCGACTCGTAGAGAAAGTAGCCGATAAACCAGCCGAGCACGCCGCCGGCGACCGACGTGAGCGTGCACACCGTGGCGTAGAAGTACGCCTTGTCGGGCCGCGCCAGCGCCATGGGAATGAGCATGGCATCGGGCGGCACGGGAAAGAACGAGCTCTCCACGAACGACACGACGCCCATGATCCAGGTCGCATGCGGCTTGCCGGCGGCGTCAATGCACCAGTCATAGAGGCGTCGCAGCATGATGCGCCTCATTAGCGATGACGGATGGGATTGTCCACGTGGTACGCCCGGCGGGGCGCGGGCGGCGCCGGCAGGCCGCGATCAGCGCCGCTTGCGCTGACGACCTTGCTCGAGCGCGACGACCTTGCGCCGCGTCTCGATGTCGGAAAAATCCTTGGGCAGCTTTTCGGCGATGCCGAGCAGGCGCTCGCGCCGCTTCATCTCGCTCCATACGTCGTCCGGACGCACGCCCGACGAAACCCACAGCACGACGAGATTGTAGATGAGGTCGGCGCTCTCGCGCACGACTGCGTCGCGGTTGCCGTGCATGGCGTCGATGACGACCTCGACCGCCTCTTCGGCGAGCTTCTTGGCCATCTTGGCGCGGCCAGCACGCAGCAGGCGGGCCGTACGCGAAGCCGCCGGATCCGCCTGCTTGGCGGACGTTACGGCGTCATACAGCCGGTCGACCGAATCACTCATACGCAAACAATAACGCGGTTAGCTGTATATTGTGTTAACAACGTCATTATGCCGCTGGATCTAGGCGTTACAAGCCCGGATTTCCGGAGCGCTTTGGTGCACCGCCGCAATCAAGCGGCGGCGCATCTCCAGGCACGACATCCGGCCCCTGGTACCGCCCGGGTCAGTAAGGGGTGTAGTAACTGTACGGAGCGTATCCGTAACCATAAGGGGCGCCGTAGGTGCCATAGCCGCCATATGGCCCGTACGGATAGTAGTGCCGCCGGTAGTAGCTGCGGGCCTGTTGATCGGCGATGATGCCGCCGATGGTGCCGGCAATGGCGCCGAAGGTGCGCGCCGCGGCGGCATTGCCGCTGCGATAACCGCGATAGTAGCGCTGGCGCTTGCGTGCGCTCAGTTCGTCGGCGCTGGCAGTGATGACGCCAGACTTCAGCGATGCCTCGGCGGAACCGGCGGCCGCCGGCAGCGGAGCCATCGCCAGCAGCGCCAGGGCGGCTGTGGTGGCCAGCATGGTGTTGGCAATACGCATGATCCTGTCCTTTCGCGACCTCCTCGCGGGTCATGGGTCATGAACAGCGAAGGCCCGAAACGGTTCCAGCCCGCGACCGAACCTGACGGCGAGTTAATGCAATCTGGGCGTGCAGGGCCTATTCGGGCTCGGTCAGCAGGGTGGCGTTGCCGCCGGCGGCCGCCGTATTGATCGTCACCAGCTGCTCGGTGGCGAAGCGTCGGAGATAGTTGGGACCGCCGGCCTTGGGACCGGTGCCCGACAGACCCGTGCCGCCGAACGGCTGCGTGCCGACCACGGCACCGATGATGCTGCGATTGACGTAGACATTGCCGTTGTTGAGCCGCGCCACCACCTGCTCGACCGTGGTGTCGATGCGCGAGTGGACGCCGAGCGTAAGGCCGTAGCCGGTGCCGGCGATATCGTCGAGAAGCGAAGCGAGCGCGTCGGCCTTGAAACGCACGACGTGCAGGATCGGGCCGAACACCTCCTCCTTGAGATCGGCGGC
Source organism: Xanthobacteraceae bacterium (assembly GCA_035259885.1). Taxonomy (GTDB): domain Bacteria; phylum Pseudomonadota; class Alphaproteobacteria; order Rhizobiales; family Xanthobacteraceae; genus DATFWC01. Next base: position 44 of record DATFWC010000121.1, on the reverse strand, counting down.
GCGCGTGAGCGCGATGATGGTCGGCGGCACATAGGTGCCGGGCT
>DATFWC010000120.1:0-4150 GCA_035259885.1 Xanthobacteraceae bacterium | reverse complement strand
CCTGCTCAACACCCAGGCCGGCGACCGCTACCTGTTCTCCGGCCGCGCCGGCGACCGGCCGGCGGTCGACACCGTCAACAACATCCTCGACGGCGACGGCGTGCGCGCGGGATTCAAGCAGATCGTGGCCGAGCGCAATCTGGCCGATCTTGGCGGCTTCGGCGGCCTCGGCCGCGTGGCGCCGGCCGCTGCCGGCAATGTGTTCACCTTGAGCGAGGACGTCGCTGGCTCGGCGTTCGGCTTCAAGCTCGGCGCGGTGACCTCGACGCTCGCCAACGCCGCGGTGACCGGCCCTGGCGGCTCACCGCCCTCGGTCTCGGTCGACTTCACCGCCGGCAACCCCAATCCCGGCGACAAGATCACCTTCACGCTGAACCTGCCCGACGGCTCGCACGAGAACCTCGTGCTCACCGCCACGACGTCGGCGACGCCCGGGCCCAACGAGTTCACCATCGGGGCAACGCCGGCCTTGACCGCCGGCAACCTGCAGGCCGCGGCGACGGCGAGCCTGGGCAAGCTCGCAAGCACCTCGCTGTCGGCGGCGTCCGCCCTGGCCGCGGCCAACGACTTCTTCAACATCGATGACGCCAACCCGCCGCGCCGCGTCAGCGGCCCCCCGGCCACCGCCACAACGCTCGTGTCCGGCACGCCTGCCGACACCGTGTTCTGGTACACCGGCGAAGGCGGCAGCGACCCGGCGCGTGGCACCGCGGTGGCGCGCGTCGACGACGCGCTCACGGTGCCGTACGGGCTGCGCGCCAACGAGCAGGCGCCGCGCAACGCAGTGCAGAACATCGCCGCCTTCGCCGCCATGACGTTCTCGCCTACCGATCCCGACGGCGAGGAGCGTTACCAGGCGCTCACCAGCCGCGTCGGCGACAACCTGAGCGACGCGCCCGGCAAGCAGCAGATTGCCGACATCGAGGCCGACCTCGCCACCGCGCAGGCCACGCTCGACGCCGCCAACGACCGCCACGCGCAGAACAAGAACGTGCTCGCCGGCCTGGTCGAAGGCATCGAGGGCGTGCCGATCGAGGAGGTCGGCGCCAAGGTGCTGGTGATGAACACTCGCCTGCAGGCCTCGCTGCAGACCACTTCGATGCTGTTCCAGACCAGCCTGATCAATTACCTGAAGTGAGCGCGGCGCTCGGCCTTTGCGCCGTACCTCGGTAGCCCGGATGGAGCGAGCGCAGTCCGGGAGCGACTCTCGGTGACGCACCGTAGCCCGGATGGAGCAAAGCGAAATCCGGGAGCGGCCTATCCCACATTCCGCTGCGCTCCACGCAGGGTTACGGGAGTGAACGTGCTATGCTTCCCTGATGGTCCACTATCGGCGCAGCCTCGTCCCCGGCGGAACATTTTTCTTTACCGTCGCCGCCGCCGACCGACGTTCGTCCATTCTGGTCGACAACATCGTCTCGCTCCGACGCGCTTTTCGTATCACTCGCGGGGAGCGCCCATTCACCATCGATGCCGTCGTGATCCTTCCGGATCATCTGCACATCATCATGACGCTTCCGGAGGAAGATGCAGATTTCTCCGGCCGCTGGCGGCGGATCAAGAGTCTGTTCAGCCGCTACGTCGTCTCGCGTGGGTTGCCGGTCGAGCGCAATCGACGCGGCGAGTATGCGTTGTGGCAGAGCCGTTTCTGGGAGCACGCGATCCGCAACGAAATGGATTTGGACCGGCACGTGGACTATATCCATTACAATCCAGTCAAGCACGGTCTCATTTCGCGCGTGAGCCATTGGCCATTCTCGTCGTTCCATCGCTATGTCAGGCAGGGCTGGTTGCCGCAGGACTGGGCGGGACTCATTGAGGAACCCGATGCGGCCGGCTTCGGTGAGCGTGGAGATGAATTCCGGTAGCCCCGATGGAGCGAAGCGCAATCCGGGAGCTGGCTCGCTACGATATCATTGGCCGTTGCCGTCTCGACGGCGCGAATTCCATCCGAGGTTCAGTGGACAGGCCATCCCGGATTTCGCTTCGCTCCATCCGGGCTACGGGACGTTCGATTTCAACCACATTAAGTGTCGTCAAACACAACACATGCGTGCACATGGCGCAAATCACAGTGCAAATTATGCAATTGCGTCAGGGCTAATTTAACCACCTTCCCTAACGGATGATTCAGCCGGACGCGCTAGCGTGCGGTAAAACCCGTAACAGGTTCCGCACAGAACGTGACGCGGGGTGCTACCAGCAGGAGGCTGGCATGGATTCAGGGCTGACCATTCGGCCGATCGCCGGCAGCGCCGAGGCCGCCTATGTGCGGCTCGAGCCGGCCGCCGTGCGCGCCGCCGTCGCCACCACGCTGGCGCCGTCCCAGACCGTGACCGCGGCGAACGATTCCGCCCGCTCGGCTGCCCACGATCCGGCGCGCAACGGCGCGGCGCAGACCAATGTGACGCGCGAGTTCGTGCTCGACCCGCAGAGCCGCGAGGTGATCTTCCGCGTCATCGACGTGCGTACCGGCCAGGTGCAGCGCCAGGTGCCGGATGCCGCGCTGATGCGCATGCGCGCCTATACGCGCGCCATGGCAAACGGCAAGAGCCCGCTCGACGCCGCGTCCGATACCGACAACACCGCCTGAGCGGCGCCCGGCATCGGCCACGACATCAGGCCCGCGCCTCCCGTCGGACGCGCGGCCTTTGCTTTCGGCGCGGCTCCGCCCGGTGTCCGGCCGGACGCCCGGGAGCCGCGGCGGCGGCGTGCGCTGATCCGGGCCGAGGCGGTTGGCGAAGGACGACAAAAATCACGTCGTCGCAGGTTTTAACGCCGGCACAGGCCGCTTGGCGGGTAACGCTACGTAGGAACCCGGATTAATGCCCTTTGATGCAGGGTGAATTTGCATTCGATTGCAATATCAAGGGCCAAGCGCGATCAGCCGGGTACTCGGGAGGCGTCCGTAAGCTTCTCCTTAACCATGTCCTTTTACGCGCGATTACGAAACGTCGTGCCAATTTCCGGGCGCCGGTCTGAAAGCCCGGCATGTGTGTAACGGCCAGTAGGGCCAACGAGCCAGTACGGCCACAAGACCAGAAAGGTTCACGACAATGGCTTCCAACATCACCCTCTCGGCAGGCGTCCGGCAGAACCTCCTTGCTCTGCAGAACACCGCCGCTCTCCAGTCCATCACCCAGAACCGCCTTGCCACCGGCAAGAAGGTCAACTCCGCCCTCGACAACCCGACGAACTTCTTCACCTCGTCGTCGCTGTCGTCGCGCGCGTCGGACCTGTCCAGCCTGCTCGATGCCATGTCCAACGGCATCAAGACGCTGGAAGCCGCCGACAACGGCCTGACCTCCATCACCAAGACGGTCGAGTCGATGCAGGCGACCATCAGCCAGGCCCGCCAGGACGCCTCGTTCAAGGGCGCGTCCTATACGGTCGATGCCACGACGATCGGCACCGCCTCGTTGAAGAACCTCACGTTCTCCGGCGGTGCAGTGACCGGCTCGGTCAACGTCGCGCTGAACCAGTTGGCCGCCGCGGCCACGCCCGCCACCGTTACGAGCACGGGCGCCGTGGACTACTCGGCGAACCCCGATCTGTCTGCGCTCAACGGCCAGACGGTCTCGATCAACGGCACGGTGGTGTACACTTTCACCAACGCTGTTGCGGGCCAGGCCGCCGCTCTCAAGGCCGCTATCGATGGTATCGGCGGCGGTGGTGTCTATACTGCGACTCTGGCGGCCACCGGCGTCAACATCAGCCGCGCTGACGGCACCAACTTCACCGTCACGACCAGCAACGCTGCCGTCGCCACCTCGATCGGCATTCCCAACAACACGACGACGACCAACGGCGTGCCGGCCGTTGCGGCCTCGACCTTCACCGTCGACCAACTCGTCACCTCGATCAACGGCAACACCTCGCTCCAGGGCAAGGTGAAGGCGTCGAACGACAGCGGCAAGCTGCGCATCGAGAACCTCTCCACCGAGGATCTCTCGGTGGTCGGCGTCAGCGGCACCGACGGCGAGATCGACGGCACCACCGGTGTGTCGAACACCGCGACCGTCGGCGGCAACAGCGTGCGCAAGAACCTGATCACGCAGTTCAACGACCTGCGCAATCAGCTCGACAAGCTCGCCGACGATGCCAGCTTCAACGGCGTCAACCTGCTCAAGGGCGACACCCTCAAGCTGGT